>NZ_JBFAKH010000105.1:0-21116 GCF_040655635.1 Streptomyces sp. NPDC050388 | reverse complement strand
CGGGCGCCCACCTTCCGCCGCCCACCATTGATCACCACCATGCCACCACGGTAGGGCCGACCCCCGGGCGCCGCTGGCCCACCAACGCCAGCCACCACTGCGGAGGCGTCCGATCGGGCGATGACCGACCGCCGCCGCCCGCTGGGCACCGGACCCGCCCTTACCGAGCCGTCTCACGCGGAAGCCTTCCACCGCGCGTTCGCGCCGGCGGGTGGGCTGGCGGCTGTTCTCCGACCGGTTGTTGAGGTACTTCGACTGCCGGTGCTCGACGAAGGGCACGACCTCGCGGTGGGCGGCACGGCAGGAGCGGAGCTCGGCGGTGCCGACCACCCGGGGCACGGCGCGCGTCTTCTTCATCGGGCGGCGGAAGAAGCACCGGGCGGCGGCTGTGTCCCGGCGGCTCTGCACGAGGACGTCCAGGACGGTGCCGTCCCGGTCGACGGCCCGCCACAGGTGCTGCCGCTCTCCGTCGATCTTGATGAACGCCTCGTCCGGGTACCACTTGTCCCCGGACCCGGACCGGGGTCGGCGGCGCAGTCCGTTCGCGTCGGCCTGCCCGAACGTGGCGCACCAGCGGCGGACGGTCTCGCAGGGGACGACGGCATCGCGCCCGAGCACCAGCTCCTCCACCTCCCGGAATGACAGTGGGAAGCGGAAGCACGGCCACACGCAGCGGGAGAGGGCCTCCACCGGGTACCGACGCCCTCTGCACGCCGGCGACGCGTCCCCCACGGACGCCTCCTCCAACGTGATCAACTCGAAGATCATCCCACCCGGTCAGCCGATGTGACAGCGCCACTGCGCGAGCTCGGCAGGGAGCGGGCGTAGCAGGAAGGACCGTTGGGTGCTGAAGCCCGGCGCGTCCAGCGGGCGCCCGGACACGCCCGATCGACAAATCTTCGGGGAGGTGTCGATCTGACCGCGTCCCGTTCGTCGTCATGATGTACGGCGACCCGCCGTGCGAGGAAACAACAGGACCTGACAGGAGTCGGACCGTGAAGTACATGCTGCTGATCAATGCCGCCGCGATCGACGAGAAGGGCGCGGCCGCCGAGTGCAGCGTCGAGGACTGGATGGTCTACGACAAGGAAGTGAAGGACGCGGGGATCTGGGTTTCCGGGGAGTCGCTGGCCGACCTGGTCACTTCCACCACGGTACGGGTCGGCCGGGACGGCAGGCGGACCGTCACCGACGGGCCGTTCGCAGAGACCCGCGAGGTCCTCGGCGGCTTCTACGTCATCGACGTACCGGACCTGGACATCGCACTCGACTGGGCCGCCCGCTGTCCCGGCGCGCGTGGCAGCGGGTCGGTCGTGATCCGTCCGATCGCCGAGTTCGGGGCCTGACGGGGGAGGGCGAGGGAGTGACCGAGACCGACATGCCCATCGGGTCGCCCCACCCGTCGCCGGTCCAGGCATCGGTGGAGTCGGCGTTCCGTGAGGAGCACGGTCGGCTGCTGGCCTCCCTCGTCCGCCGCTTCGGCGATCTCGACCTGGCCGAGGAGGTTGCCTCCGAGGCCGTGGAGGCGGCTCTGGTGCACTGGCCGGCCGGGGGCGTTCCGGCCATGCCCGGGGCCTGGTTGTTGACCACGGCGCGGCGCAAGGCCGTCGACCGCTTGCGGCGGGATCAGGCATACGCCGCCCGTCTCGCCGTCCTGCAGGTGGAGGCGGGCCGGGCCGATTCCGCCCCGCCCGCGGACGCCGGCAGCGGCCTGCCCGACGACCGGCTGCAGATGTTCTTCACCTGTGCCCACCCCGCCCTCGCGGCCGAGGACCGCACGGCGCTGACTTTGCGCTGCCTGGCCGGGCTCACGACGCCCGAGGTGGCACGGGCCTTTCTCGTTCCCACCGCGACGATGGCCCAACGGATCGTCCGGGCGAAGAAGAAGATCCGCGAGGCCCGTATCCCGTTTCGCGTACCCAGCGCCGACGAGCTGCCGGAGCGCCTGCCCGGGGTCCTGCAGGTCATCTACTCGATCTTCACCGAGGGGTACGCGGCCAGCTCGGGCCCGCAGTTGCAGCGACTCGACCTCGCGCAGGAGGCCATCCGGCTGGCGCGGATCCTGCGCCACCTGATGCCCGCCGAGCGGGAAGTCGTCGGCCTGCTCGGGCTCATGCTGCTGATCCACGCGCGACGCGAGGCCCGGACCGGTTCGAACGGCGAACTCGTGCTGCTCGACGATCAGGACCGCGGCCGCTGGGACCACACGATGATCGAGGAAGGAAACGACCTGGTGGTCTCCGCGTTGGCCGGCGGACCGCCCGGCCCGTACGGGGTGCAGGCCGCCATCGCCGCCCTCCACGACGAGGCCGCCGACCTCGCGACCACCGACTGGCCACAGATCGCAGCGCTCTACGACGTGCTGTTCCAGCTCACCTTGTCCCCCGTCGTCGCCCTGAACCGGGCGGTGGCGGTGGCGATGCGTGACGGACCGCAGGCGGGCCTGGCCCTGCTCGACGAGCTGGCCGACGAGCCGCCACTGCGCCGCTACCACCCCTACCCGGCCGCCCGGGCGGACCTGCTGCACCAGCTCGGCCGGCTGCCCGAGGCCGCCACGGCCTACCGGGAAGCACTCGACCTGGCCGGCACCGAACCCGAACGGGACCACCTCAGGCGCAGGCTGAAGACGGTCCTGTCGTCCGGACCGGACGACGGAGCCGGCACCTGACGGCGGAACACCCCGGTCGTCATCGTCTCCACGGTGTCCGTGCGGCCCGTCCCCGCCTCCTGGCTGAAAGCTCTGCGCACCGGCAGCCGCCTCGTCACGACGATCGCCAGCACCGACCTGATCCTCCCGTCGACGGCGGTGCCGCGGACCGCATCGAGTGGGACCGCGCCGGGCTCATGCGCCCCCGGCACGGCGACGACTACGTCCGCCTCGCGGACGACGTCTGGAGGAAAGGTCTGGAGGAAAGCCGTACAGGACAAGGGAGGGGAGACCTCCACCAGCCGGTACCCGCTGCCGTACCCGTCGGACGTGATGTCGATGCTCGAGCTGCGGCTTTCCGGCATCGAGTACCGCAAGAAGCAGGACGGCGACACTTACACGGTACGGCTACTCCACGGCGACCGGTCTTCTCGAGCCGCCAGTCGTGCACCAGAGCGGTCCCTGGCGGCTGTGGTCGGACCTGGACCGCATCCGCAACCGCCTCAACCGGAAAGGCGCCCTCCCCGTCCACGGCGCCCGGGACAGCGTCGCCCCCGACGGCACGGCCACCCTGAGCCGCGGGGAGTGGAAAGCCACCCCGCAGCCGCCCCGGTCCGCTTCCGTTGTGCCCCGGGCCGAGGACTTCCGTTCCAGTAGGGCTGGTCAGGCTCCTGGGGTTGTGGGTATGTCGCGGTGGCAGGTGGGGCAGGTGGGGCAGGTGCCGGTCCAGGTGCGGCCCTCGAAGTGGGCCAGTTCGGGGGCCTGTTCCATCTCGCGGTGGTCGTGCTCGATGCGCCGGGGGAGCCTGGCCGACCGCACCAGCGTCGCCGGGGGCTTCCCGGAGGGCAGGCCGGACAGCCAGAACTGCACCGGCTCGCTCTCGTCGGCCGACTGCTGGGCCAGCAGCCGGCGTCCGGGTGACCCCGGACCGTCGGCGCTCGGCGGACGCTGCGTCCGGCGAGGCGGACCCCGGGGGCGACGAACCGGGAGTACATACGCTTGAAGCCGCTGACCCCTCTGCCCGGCCGGGATCCCTCTCGCCAGGACATCGGCCGCGAGGACCGGGGCCTTCACGCTCTGCGGCGCACCGGGACACTGCACTTTCGGCGGTCGGACGGCGCCCGCGCAGGCAGGTTGAAGGGGCCGGGCCTCGGTCGGATGGGCGGTGCGACGGGAGGAGACGCCCCCACCGCGCAGGGCAGGCCACGGTCCTCCAGCCCGTGGCGGAAGGCGCCGGGAGGAGCGTCTCCAAGCCCGCGGTATCACCGGCGGACGCGGACCTCGGTGCGAATACCACGCTGCGCACGGTCGTCCCGGCTCACTTGGTGGACGATCCGGCCCACCGGAACCGCGTCCCTCGCCATGGTGTTCGAGCTGGTCGAGTCCGCCCAGACCCGGTGGCGGGCGATCACCGGCGCTCACCTCGTTCCACCGGTCCGCGCCGGAGCCCGCTTCGGACGTGGTCAGCTCGTGGAGCCGGAGGAGGTCGCAGTCTGATGACCGCACCGGATCCCCCCCCACCGATGAGGAACTCGACGAGCCTGACGAACTCGTGGAAGCCCCGGCCCCGGGCCCGTGGTTCGTCCGTAGCCTCGACGACGCCGATGCCATGAGCCTCGTTGCCGCGAGTGCTGTGCCCGACACCGGCCTCGACGAACGGTGGCCTGGGTTCGACCATCGCGAGATCGTGGCGGCAACCCTTGTCCAGAAACCCCGCTCCGTCGACTCCGCCGATGAGTGCTGGGACGAGAACGCCCACTTCATCGTCGTTGCCCGCGACAAAGCCCCCCGCCTCGTCGCCGAAGTGAGGCCGCCTGTGCCGACAACTGGAAGAAACCGCCCTAAAGGGCGATCAAGGAACGCGCTGATCCACAATTATCGACAGTTGCTCCTGTCGAGCCCACCGCCACACCTCTCAGTCTGCGGGGCAACCGCATCTGTCCTGCATCACAAGAACAGCGACAGAGCGCCGACGGGCCCAGGAGACGGCAGGGCAGTAGGCGAGCGGTACCCGGCGAATGTCAGGATGGGGGCATGACGACCAAGGTTTACTTCGATATCACCATCAACGACGAGCCCGCCGGGCGGATCGTCTTCACCCTGTTCGACGACGTGGTTCCCAAGACGGCGGAGAACTTCCGCGCCCTCGCGACCGGCGAGAAGGGCTTCGGCTACGCGGGCTCGTCGTTCCACCGTGTCATCCCCGACTTCATGCTCCAGGGCGGCGACTTCACCCGGGGCAACGGCACCGGCGGCAAGAGCATCTACGGCGAGAAGTTCGCCGACGAGAACTTCACCCTCAAGCACGACCGGCCGGGTCTGCTGTCCATGGCCAACGCGGGCCCGAACAGCAACGGCTCGCAGTTCTTCATCACGACCATCGTGACGGACTGGCTGGACGGCAAGCACGTGGTGTTCGGCGAGGTCGCCGACACCGAGAGCATGGACCTCGTCAAGAAGATCGAGGCCCTTGGCTCCTCCAACGGCCGTACCTCCGCGAAGATCACTATCGCCGAGTCCGGCCAGCTCTGACGATTCGCCGCCGACGCCGCCGAGGGGCGTTCGCCCGACACGCCCCTCGGCGGGAATCGGCACGCGGCCGTAGCCGCAGGCGCCTCCCGGACTGTGATGAGTGTGGACACAGAGGGAGTTGACGGCGCACGTATGGTGGGGAGGAAACGCATCAACGCCCCCCCCGGGCTGTGAGCCCGGCGGGCCGAGCGGGGGGAAGAAGGGTGCGTGCCCGATGACGATCGGGCTCCTCTCCACGATTGCTGCTGTGTTCTACGGGGGCACGGTCTCGATCCTCGCTCTGACTGCGACCTTTGCTCGGCGCCGCACGCTGCGGCGTGAAGCACGCAGCACCCTTGCCGTCTTGGTGCCGGGGAGGGCGGTGGAGTCGCAGCAGGCAGACCGCGCGGCAGTAGGCCCGGACAGTTGAGCGGTTACGGCGAAGGCAAGTGGCCGCAGAGCGCCGGGTTGGTCAGGCTGCGAGGGGGCGTCCGCCCCAGCGGATGCCCTTCTCGCTGCGGGCGCGGGCGCGTTCGCAGCGTTGGGCGGCGAGCAGATCGAAGTGGCGGGCGTTGCTGTTGCGCCAGCGCGGCGTTGTCAAGTCACCCATGATGTATCTGGCTGATGGCGCGTCAGGATGCGGTGGGGGCGGGGCTTGAAGTGCGGTGAGATGCCGCTGGATGCGGACAGGAACCGCTGCGCTCCGCCGACGGAGCGAAAGCCCTTCATGGCGCGTTCGTGCTGCCTCGTCGGCCGGTGGCTGTTCTCGGCCCGGTTGTTCAGGCCCCGGTGGCAGCGGTGCTCGACCGGGGGATGACCTCGCGGGGCTGCGCCGTAGGAAGGCAGCTTGTCCGTGACGATCACCCGCGGCACCGAGCAGGTTCTCTTGAGCAGCCTGCGGAAGGACCGCAGGGCCGCAGCGGTGTCCCTTCGGCCCTGGGCCAGGAGGTCGAGCACGGTGCCGTCGGCGTCGACGGCCCGCCACCGGTACTTCGGCTCGCCGTTGATCTCGATGAAGATTTCGTCCAGGTGCCACGCGTCCCCGGGCCGGTGCCGCCGGCGGCGCAGGTCTGCCTGATCGTGGCGTACCGGCGGCGGACCGTCTCGTGGAAGACGAGCACGCCACGCTCGAGCATCGGCTCCCCGGCCTCGCGGAACGACAGCGGGAAGCGGAAGGACCACCACACGCAGTGCGCGATGACCTCGGCCGGGTACCGGTGTCCCCGGGACGAAGGCGACGCGCTGTCCACGGGCGGTCCCCCTCCGCCATGATCAACCCATCCGGTCAGCCGACGTGACAGCACCCCCGCACGCCATGGGCGGGGATGATGGTGGCGGTGGCTGATCGCAGCATCGGTGAGGAGGCATGCGATGGACATCGAACCGGAACCGGCCCCGCAGATCGTGGTGGGCGTCGATGGCTCCGAGCCGTCGAGGGTCGCCCTGCGGTGGGCGGCGCGGCAGGCCGCTCTGACGGGCGGTGTGGTCCAGGCGGTGACCGCCCGGCGGTATCCGCAGTGGTACGGAGCGGGCCCCGTGGTCGCAGGGTTCGACTTCGCGGGCAACGCGGCAAGGGTCCTCACTCAGTCGATCGACGAAGCCCTCGGCGCCGACCGGCCGGTCGAGAACCGGCCCCGGGGTGTGCACGGGCACCCGGCAGAGGCGTTGTCGGACGCCACTCGCAGGAGGGAGCCGCTGGTCGCGGGGGGCCGGGGGCACGGCGGATTCACCGAGGCGCTGCTGGGCTCGGTCAGCCGGCACCTCGTCCAGCACGCCGCGTGCCCGGTGGTCGTCATCCGCGGCCTCGCCGACGCGACATCGAAATGAGCCGGCGCGGCGGGAGGGGGACGTTCGCTGCGCTGCGGGTGCCGAACTTCCGGCTGTACTTCGCCGGGCAGGCCGTCAGTCTGGTCGGCACCTGGATGCAGGCCGTGGCCCAGTCCTGGCTGGTGCTCCAGCTGACCGGCTCGGGCACGGCGCTCGGGCTGGTGGTCGCCGCGCAGTTCCTGCCGGTGCTGCTTCTCGGCCCGTACGGCGGACTGATCGCCGACCGCGCCGACAAGCGCCGTCTGCTGCTGACCACCCAGGCCGCCCTCGCGTTCCTGGCCCTGCTGCTGGGCCTGCTGACCGCCACTCACCTCGTGCGGCTGTGGATGGTCGTGCTCCTGGCCGTCGCGCTGGGCACCGTCAACGCGGTCGACAACCCCACCCGGCAGACGTTCGTGCCCGAGGTGGTCGGGCCGCACCTGCTGCGCAACGCCGTCAGCCTCAACAGCGTGATGACCAACGCCGCCCGGGCCATCGGCCCGGCACTCGCCGGTGTCCTGATCGCCTCCGTCGGGGTGGGTGTGTGCTTCCTGGCCAACGCCGCCAGCTTCGCCGCGGTACTGCTTGCCCTGCGCCTCATGCGCACCGACCGGCTCCAGCCGAGCCCGGCGCTGCAGAAGGCACCCGGACAGCTGGTCGCCGGCCTGCGCTACGTGCGCGGCATCGCGGGACTGTGGGCGCCGCTGGCCATGATGGCTCTGATCGGCACACTCGCCTACGAATTCCAGGTGGTCATCCCGTTGCTTGCCCGTACCGGGGCGCACGGCGACGCACGCACCTACGGATTCATGGCCTCCGCCATGGGCCTTGGCGCCGTGGCCGGCGGCCTGGCCGTGGCCGCCTACGGACGGGCCGGGGCCGTCCCCCTGATCGGAGCCGCCGCCTCCTTCGCCGCCGCGCTGACCGCGGCGGCGGTCACTTCCTGGCTGCCCGTCGAACTGGTGGCCCTGGCCTGCGTCGGCGTGGGAGGCACCGTGTTCCTGGCGACCGGGAACGCCACCCTCCAACTGGTCGCCGACCCGTCCTTCCGAGGCCGGGTGATGGCGCTGTGGTCGGTCACCTTCCTCGGTAGTACGCCCGTCGGCGGGCCCATCGTCGGCGCCGTCGCCGAGCACCTGGGCCCCCGTGCCGGGCTGGGCCTCGGCGCCGCGGCCTGCCTGGCCGCGGTCGTCCTCGGCCTGCTCGCCCTGCCCCGTATCCCCCCACGGCATCGCTTTCTGGAAACCCGGGCCGCGCCAGATCCCCCGCCGGCCCTCACCCAGACCGACCGCACCTGATCCTGTGCCGCTCGAGAAGTCGTCGTCACCGGTCAAGCGGTGCAGCGGTACTCGCCGATCAGGCCGCCGAGGGTCCGGGTCCGCAGCACCCGGCGGGCGTCGAGGTCGTGCACTGCGACGTCGGGCCGTTCCCCGGTGTCAGGGGGTAGTTGCTGCCGGGCCCGGTGACACCACCCCCGGGCCATACGTTCGACAGGGGGAGAAAGTCATGCCGACTCCGAAGGCCGGGCGCCCCATTGCGGGGCCACCAAGAAGGTACAAGAAGGTAATGAGGGGGGCGGTGAAGGAACCACCGGTGACGACGTTCAACCGGCTGGTGCACGCGCCCGCAGACGGTCGGGGCTTGCTGGGAACGGCGGCGCAGCGGCGCCGGCACTCCTCACGGCCGACCACCCCCTTCACGCCGCCGGTGGTGCCGCGCCCCGGTGAGATCGTGATGCTGGACAGCACTCCGCTGGACGCGGCGCCAGTACCGTCAGACCGAGGCCGGTGCCGCGGCGGTGGACATTGCCCAGCGGGGGCCGTGCACCACGTCCGCGGCACACGACGCCCGATCGCTCTCCCCGGACTCGCATGATCACGAACCGGACATCATGCGACTGTGCCGAGTCAGCGGGGCCCGCAGCTCGGGGGCGATGCCGCTGTACACGGACAGGACACGATCTCGATCACTCGGTGGCCGCCGTGGTTGTGGAAGGTTGCCGTACCTTTTCTGCCCTCTTGGCCCTCCCCTCTCGCCTGACCGGAGAGACTCGGTGCTCGGAGGCTGCAGGGCTGGGGGAGAATTGGCGCGCTACTGGCTCGATGAAGGACCACCATGACAACCGACGTACCTCCGTCCGGGACGGAGGAGGACCGTTTCTGGCAGGAACGACGGATCTGCTTCCTGGCCACCAACCGCCCGGACGGCAGTCCGCATCTCGTCCCCGTGGGGGTCACCTTCGATCCCGAGGCCGGCGTCGCGCGCATCATCAGCAGCGTCGGCAGCAAGAAGGTCCGCAACATACGGGCAGCCGGACCCGGCACGACGGTCGCGGTCAGCCAGGTCGAGGGGCGCCGCTGGTGCACCCTCGAAGGCACCGCGCTGGTCAAGGACGATCCGGAGTCCGTCGCCGAGGCCGAACGGCGCTATGCCGAGCGCTACCGACCGCCCCGTCCCAACCCCGAGCGCGTGGTCATCGAGATCACCGTGACCCGTGTGATGGGCACAGTGCGGCCGCCCGGTTGGTGACGTGCCTCGTCGGTGACGCTCGCCCTGCCGGGCGCAACCCCGACCTACGGCCCGCCGCGCGTGGCCGGGCAGGAAGCGGCAGCTGCTGCTGCGCGCCGTGCGCGCGTTCGAACAATTCTGCCATTCCCATCGGTCGCGTCCGGGCATCGCGCATGCCCGGACGCTGCACCCGTTGCCGGTCCCGAACCGCGACCCGGAGCAGATCGCCCGCCGCGACATCCGCCGCCGCGATCGTCTCGGCGGCATTCTCCACGAGTACCGACGTGCCGCATGGCCTCAATGGACGGCGTTTTCGGCAAGGGCAGCCTTGCCTGCCGATGCGGTCATCGGGGCAGCACCGCACGCGTCCGGCAGGGAGGCGGACAGGGATGTCAGGGCAGTGTCAGGGCCGCGGAGCCGACGGTGTGATCGGCGAGTGCGGCGGTCAGGGCGCGATCGCTTCCGGCGGACGCGACGAGACTGAGCCCGACGGGGCCGGCCGGGCTCTGCACTCCGGGCAGGGTCAGGACCGGCAGGCCCGCCACGCTTGCAGCGCAGATCAGCTGCACGGTCGCGGTACGCAGCGCCATTCCGGTGGCGGCCGGGCCGGGCGGGGGAGCCGCCGTTGGAGCCGCCGGCTGTACGAGCGCGGTCCCGGGCGGGATCAGTTCGGCGAGCGCGCTCCGCGCTTGGTTCACGGTGTCCCGGGCCCATGCGAGGTATTCGGTCGGCATGTCCTCGCCCGCAGCGATGGCGTCTGCGACGAGGGGCGAGACGGCCTCGCGGTGCGCCTGCAGCCAGCTGCCGTGCAGCTGCCACATCTCCACGGCCTGGAGGACGCCCAGCGCCTCCGCCCACTCCTCGAGATGTGCGGCGCAGGTGCTGCTCCTCGGCTGCAGCGGGACGGCCAGCCGGTCCGCCCACGCGTGGGCTGCGTCGTGCAGCGGCGGACGCAGTGCCGGGTCCATCAGGTCGAACAGGTCCGTGGCCAGGAGCAGCCGTTTGATCGGCTGAGCGGGTCGCCGCGGAAGGAGCACGTGGGACACCTGGCTGAGCAGTTGCGGTGTTCGGGTGATCCAGCTCACGGTGTCGAACGAGGGTGCGAGACCGATCTGGCCGGTATCCGGGGCCAGACCGTGTGACGGCCGCAGGCTGTACAGCCCGCAGTAGGAGGTCGGCACCCGCACCGAGCCCGCCGTGTCGGTGCCCAGACCGATGTCGGCCAGCCCCAGGGCGACGGCGCTGGCCGAGCCGCTCGAGGACCCTCCGGGGACCCGCCCGGGCGCCGCGGGGTTCGGCGGCATCCCGTAGTGCGCGTTGAGCCCGGACAGGCCGTAGGCCAGCTCGTCGGTCCGTGCGATACCGGTGACGTCCGCCCCTGCCTGCAACAGGGCCTGGACGGCCGCGGCATGGGCGGACTCGATCGGCGCCTCGCGCAGCCAAGCCGGATTTCCCGCCCCGATCGCATGGCCGGCGACAGCGAAGAGGTCCTTCACCGCGACCCGGGAGCCGGACAACACGCCCTCCTTGGGCGCCGCGACCAGAGGATCACCGACAACACGCCAGACCGATGGGTCGATCTCCCCTGGAGCCGAGACGTCATCGCGGGAAGCGCTTGTCGTTTCACCGCTGTGGTGCCGAGGGGGGATCAGGAGCGGCACGTCGGCAACGGCAGAACTCGGCTGCTGGGCAGGCATGGGTGACCTCGACGTGATCGGAAGGCAAGCGCGTACAACCATTTGTACAGGAGGGTGAACTGGCTGAAGCCGGGTTGGACGACGACGCTGTCGCCGCGCTTGCGGCGCTGGCCGGGCCTCGTCGGTCGAGGGGCCGGGGCTATTCGGACCAGGCGGAGTTCTTGATGACCTCGACGAAGTCGCCGCGGACGAATCCGGGCACGTAGTGGGCGAGCACGTCGGCCTTGACGTTGCCGAATGTCGTCTCGGGGCGGTCCTTGATGCCCTCGGTGAACGCGGCCAGGATGTGGTTCTTGAAGTCCGGGCGGGGGTGGGCCTCCACCACGGCTGCACGCTGTTCGTCGGAGACCGCGTGGTAGCCGATGCCCAGTACGTCCAGTTCCACTCCCCGGGTGACCAGGGCGATCTCGGGGGCCATGTGCAGCGGGATCTCCGGCGTGGTGTGCAGGGCGATCGCCGTCCAGACCCGGTCGGCCTCCTCGCCGGTGATGCCGTGGGCGTGCAGGAACCTCCGTGCCTCGTCGGCACCGTCGATCTCGAAGCGCTGGTCGGTGCGGCGGAACCGCTCGGTCAGCCCCAGGTCGTGGAACATCGCTCCGACGTACAGCAGCTCCGGATCGAACTGGAGCCCCTGTTCGCGCCCGCGCAGCGATCCCCAGAGGAACACGCGCCGGGAGTGGTCGAACAGCAGCGGTGAGGCTGCCTCACGGACCAGTTCGGTCGCCTCCCGCGCCAGAGTGCTGTCAGGGATCCGCACACCCGCGACCGTCTCGCTCATGATCTCTCCACTCCCTTGTCCCGGCGGTCTGACTCCCTTCCAGGGTCGCCGGGCACGTACCATGGCGCCATGTCTTTTCTGACAGAGAAACCACAGATCCAGACATGACGCATCGCGTGGGTTTCGTGGTGTTCGACGGTGTGACCATGCTGGACGTCAGCGGCCCCGCGGAGGTCCTGCACCAGGCGAGCCGGCTCGGCCACCCCTACGACCTGGTCCTGATTTCCGCGTGCGGTGGAGAGATCAGGACCTCGACCGGGATGCCGCTGGGCGGCACCGTGACGGCGGCCGAGGCCGGCCGGATCGACACGGCGCTCGTGGCCGGAGGCGACCGCCTGACCGAGCAGCCGGTGGACGCGGAGCTGCTGGCGACGACCCGCACCGTGGCCGCACGGGCAACGCGGGTCGCCTCGGTGTGCACCGGCGCCTTCGTCCTGGCCGAACTCGGCCTGCTCGACGGGCGCCGGGCGACCACCCACTGGCGGCACGCCGGCACACTCGCCCGCCGTCACCCCTGGGTACGCGTCGAGCCGGATGCGATCCATGTCCGGGACGGACGGTTCGTCACCTCCGCCGGTATCAGCGCGGGCATCGACCTGACACTGGCGCTCGTCGAGGACGACCACGGAGCCGAGGCGGCCCGCCGCATCGCACGCGAACTGGTCGTCTTCCTGCAGCGGCCAGGCGGACAGTCACAATTCACCACGGCCACCACTCCGCCCGCGCGCAATGACCTCCTGCGCACCCTGATCAATTCCGTGCTGGTCGACCCGGCTGCTGATCACGACCTGCCGTCCATGGCCCGCGCCGCGGCCGTCAGTCCCCGGCACCTGACCCGGTTGTTCCACACCGAACTGGGCACCACCCCCGCCCGCTGGGTCGAACGGGTCCGTCTCGACCGCGCCCAACAACTCCTCCTCGACGGGCACAGCGTCACCTCGGCGGCCCGGCACAGCGGACTCGGCAGCGACGAGACCCTCCGCCGCGTCTTCGTCCGCCACCTCGGCGTCACCCCCACCGCCTACCGCCAACGCTTCGCCACCACCGGCACGGCCCGGACCGCGATCCCCGAAATCAAGGAAACGGTGGAACGCCGCAGGGTTTGAAGACCGGTTCTCCGCCAGTCCTCGTCGACGAGAGCGACGGCTGCGAGCGCACGCGCACCACTCGGGAGCACGGATGCGTCTCCGTGCCGGTCGAGGAACCTCGGAACGGAAACCGGCGCCGAGCCCTCGCGCGTGATCATTCTCAGTGCCAACGGCTGTACCGGTGTCCCGTCCGCCGCCCATTGCATCGGATGCGAACTCGCGAGGGAGTGTCATGAACCAGGCATGAGAGGGTGTTCAGGGATGTGCTGTTGCGCTGAGCGGCTCCTGCGGCCAACAGCCTTCGGGCTGATTCGCACCCTACGCGCGCCTTCACGGTCTTCCAGGTGCCGACCTGTGCGCCCGCCTGATCGGCTTATCGGAGCTAGATTCCGTCTGTTTGGTGATGGAGCGGAAGATTCTCACCGATGCGGAACTTCCAGGCGTTTCGGCCGTGCCTGGTGCCGACGAATACGGCAGAGCGGGTCGAAACGCCCATCGCGCATCACCATCAAACGCCCGCTCAGCAGCAGGCCAAGGCTGAACCCGCCGGAGTGTCCGGGGCGACGGTGCTGCCCAATCGGCGCTGACAGGATCATCGCGAGAAAGGGGCGCCGCGGGCGAAACCGTACGGTTCGAGGATCTGGGACCTCCGTGCGTATTCGACATGAGACCGTCCACGGCTCTACCGCTGCGGGCCGGGGCGGAGGGTGTACGAGTGGTGACGGTATGCTCATGCGATGGGCCGGAATCCCGTCGCGTCGTCGTCCGGGGTGCCGAAAGAGCGGGGAAGGAGCCGGTCCGGTCGGGTGTGGGGCCAGGGGAGGCGATGGGATGCGGCAGGCCGGTGTGCTCGATGTCGGGTGCCACAGTGCTCTACTGACGGTGGTGCGCCGATGCCCGGGGACGGTGCTGGAGCCGGTGTTCTCCCGCAAGGTGCGGTTGAGACTGCACGAGACCCTCGACCGCAAGGGGCGGCTGGACAAGGTCGGCATGAAGAGCGTCGAGCGGGCAGTGGCCGAGGCCGTCGCCGCCGACCCGCGTCCGCACGGACCGGAAGTGTTCGCGTTCGCGACCTCCGTCATCCGGGACGCGCCCAACCGAGACGAGATCATCGCGCGTGTGGCACGCACCACCGGCACCCGCCTGCGCGTGCTGAGCGGCGTTGAGGAGGCGCGGCTGGCCTATGTGGCCGCCCGTCAGTGGGCAGGCCCGACGGCCGGGCAGCTGCTGGTCCTGGACATCGGCGGCGGCACCGTGGAGATCGCCTCCGGCACCGGAGCCCAGCCCCGCGCCGTCCACTCGCTGCCCCTGGGTGCTCGCAGGATCACCCGGGACTGGCTTCCCGGCGGCACCGCGCCGTCCCGACGCCGCCTGGCCGAGATCCGGCAACACCTTCATCGGTCCCTGGAAGCCGTGCCCGGTCTGCCGCGGGCCGAACCAGGTGGGCGGGTGCTGGCCTGCTCCAAGACCTTCGAACAGCTTGCCCGGCTCGCCGCCGCCCAGGGCAAGACACCGCGAGCCGGACGGCGGCTGGCGCTACCCCAACTGCGCACGGCGGTCTCCCTGCTGGCCGACGCGGAACCGTCCCGCCGTGCCGAGCTGCCGGGCATCTCCCGGCACCGCGCCGAACAGTCCCTGGCCGGGGCCCTGGTCGCGCAGGCCCTCATGGAAGCCTGCGGGGCCGAGAACGTCGAGATCTGCCCGTGGTCCACCCGGGAAGGGCTCCTGCTCGAACACCTCGGCCCACCACACACCACAGCCGACCGATCCCGCCTGGTCGGCTGAGCCCAACGGACGGCGGAGACCAGGTCAGTGGTCGGGGTGTCGGTCGGCAGGCTGGACAGCCAGCAGTCGGTGGGAGCCTCGGCGTCCTCGGGCCATTCGACCAGCAGCCGGCAGTCGGGCAGGATGCCGTCCCACCAGCCCTGTTCGGTCGAGGCGACGGCCCGGATCGGACGCTCGACGGCCTGGCCGGCCGGGCGGACACGCACGGCGGCGAAGCGGGACCGTAACGCGCCGCGTGAGCCCTGCCGCCAGGTGAGGGAGGTGAACGCTCCCTGTCCAAGGTCGACGGCAAGGGCTGCCACCGAGGGTGCGGGGCGGCGGTAGCGGGGCTGGGGCCGGCAGCCGACGGGGCCCGTGCGGTCCGGAGCCACGGGCTGGGCGTCGAACGGGTGGGCACTCACGTCCGCGCGGACGGCCGGCGCGTAGTCGATTCCCCGCTTTGCCAGGCCGGCCAGTGTGTCGAGCATGCCCAGCGCCGGCCGTCACTTCTCGCGGTGCCTGGCCTCGGGCGGGGCGCGGGTGACCATCGCTGCGGCCGGCCGGGGCTCCCGGCGGTCCACGGCGGTCGCGAGCTGGTTTTGGCGATACTGATGCCGACGTGACACCGACTTCGGTGACGCGGCGTCGGTTTCTTGTGGCGGGTCGACCGCGTGCCGATGCGGGCGCCACGGGGCAGCATCAGCCTTTCGGCCGCGGAGGTCGCGTAGGGCGACATCCGGAGCGTGCCGGTGGTCGGGCGATAACCCTTTGGGACACGGCCTGACGTGGGGCGATCCTGAGCTTCCACCGTGTCTGCCAAACCGGTTCCCCCCGGCCGGACAGCGCCGGTGCCCGCGGACGCCGTCCGCCCGTCGCACGGCGACGTCGCCGGGACGGTGACGAGCCGCTCAGGCTTGGGGCCGCACTCCCCGTCGTGCTTGACCAGGTGCGCCTGGACCGCCCAGGTCGACGGCGTCCTGTTCGTCTCCCTGGCCGAGGAGACCGCGTTCCCGCACGGGAGCGTGGTCACGGGGGTCGTCACAGGGCCGCCCCTTCCCGTGAGCACGAGAAGCCGTTCTATGCCGTCTCCCGATACGCCGCCGCCTCCTCCAGGTCCAGCCGCCGCAGCAGGGTGCGCAGCATCTCGTCGTCGAGGTAGCGGGCGTCACGGAGTCTGACGAACACGTCACGCTCCGCGCTGATCATCTCCCGCGACAGCCGCCGGTAGGTGTCGTCCACGGACTCCCCGGTGACCGGGTTGGCCTGGCCCAGACGTTCCCAGACGGCGTTGCGGCGGCGCTCCAGGACGGTGCGCAGACGGTCGGCGAGCGGGGCCGGAAGGGCGTTGCGCTCGTCGGACAGGAGCTCGTCCAGCCGCTGCTCGGCGACCCGCGAGGCCTGCGCCTGAGCGTTGGCCTCCGCGAGGGTCTCGGCCTGGATGTCGCGTCCGGGGATCTTCAGCAGACGGATCAGCGGGGGCAGCGTCAGCCCCTGCACCACCAGCGTGCCGATGACCGTGGTGAAGGTCAGGAAGAGCAGCAGGTTGCGCTGCGGGAAGTCGGTGCCGTCGGCGCTGAGCGGGATCGAGAAGGCGATGGCCAGCGAGACCACGCCGCGCATGCCGGCCCATGCGATGACGAACGGCGACTTCCAGCCGGGGCTCCCTTCGCGTTCCCGGATCCGGGCCGACAGCAGCGGTGGCAGCAGGGCGGCCGGGTACACCCACACGAACCGCGCGACGACGACCACAGCGAAGACGGCCAGCGCGTACCAGACGGCCTCGGCGCCCGCGTACTCCCCGAGCCCCCTGAGGACGATCGGCAGTTGCAGCCCGATGAGCGCGAACACCGCGGCCTCCAGGACGAACGCGACCATCCTCCACACCGCCCCCTCCTGGAGCCGGGTGGCGAAATCGACCTCCCACGCGCGGTGTCCCAGACAGAGCGCGACGACCACGACCGCGATGACCCCGGAGGCGTGCACCTGCTCGGCGGTGGCGTAGGCGACGAACGGGATCAGCAGGGAGAGCGTGTTCTGCAGGAGTGCCTCCTTCACATGGGTGCGCAGCCAGTGCAGCGGAACCATCAGCACCAGACCGAACACGAGGCCGCCGAACGCCGCGAGCAGGAACTCGCCGATCCCCCCGGCCCAGGTCGCGCCCTCGCCGACGGCCGCCGCCAAGGCCACCCGGAACGCGGTGATCGCGGTGGCGTCGTTCAGCAGGGACTCGCCCTGGAGGATCGTGGTGATCCGGGACGGCAGTCCGACCCGGCGCGCCACCGCCGTCGCCGCGACCGCGTCCGGCGGGGCCACCACGGCACCGAACACCAGAGCCGCGGTGAGCGACAGTCCCGGTACGAGCAGGTACAGGGCCCAGCCGACGACGAAGGTCGCGAACAGTACGTACCCCACCGACAGCAGCGCGATCGGCCGCAGCTGCGCCCGCAGACCGAGGTAGGAACTGTCGATGGCAGCCGTGTACAGCAGCGGGGGCAGGATGAGCGGAAGGACGATGTGCGGGGCGAGCGTGTAGACGGGCACGCCGGGCACGTAGCTGACCGCGAGACCGGCGGCGACCACCAGCAGCGGGGCCGGCACCGGAGTGCGTCTGGCGGCGGCGGAGACCGCGGTACTGCCCGCCACCAGCAACAGCAGCGACATCACGTCCATGTCGTGTCCACCCCCGAATCTCCGTGCTGTGATCCGTGCAACAGTCGTAATCTGGCCATCATGAAACAGTGCACGCACGCCGACGCGCTGCCGCTCCCGGAACCCGTTCCACTCACCGAGACGTGTCCGGAGTGTCTGCGGGACGGCACGGATCCGGTGCAGTTGCGCCTGTGTCTCAGCTGCGGCCACGTCGGCTGCTGCGACTCGTCGCTGGGACGGCACGCGACGGGGCACCACCGGGAAACGGGCCACCCCGTGATGCGGACCCATGAGCCCGGAGAGAACTGGCGCTGGTGCTTCGTCGACCAGGTGCTCGTGTGACCGGACGGTTCGACCGTCCGACGCCCGGGTACGTCGATCCGGCGCACGCTCTCCCCGTTGATCGTCGACGGTACGCCGGGGGCAGAGCCCGGGCGAGCCACCGTCAGGCGCACCGCGCGGATCGGCGCCCCCACATCCCGCACCGCATCGATACGGACGCCGACGCCGAACGGCCCGCGGGCGTCAGGCCAGGGGGTAGGGCGGCGGGGTGCCGCCGAACGCGGGGCAGAAGGCCTGATAGCCGCACCAGTCACAGAGTCGGCTCGGGCTGGGTTGCCACTCGCCCGTCGCCACCGCCCGCTGGATCGCCGCCCACAGCGCCCGCAGCTTCCGCTCCACCGCCCGCAGGTCCGCCTCGTCCGGGTCGTACGTCACCACGTCGCCGCTGCCCAGGTAGACCAGTTGGAGGCGGCGCGGGACCACCCCGCGCCGTCTCCACAGCACCAGGGCGTAGAACTTCATCTGGAACATGGCCCGGTACTCGAAGTCCGGCGGGGGCGCCCTGCCGGTCTTGTAGTCCACCACGCGGACCTCGCCGGTCGGGGCTACGTCCACCCGGTCGATGATCCCGCGCAGCTTGAGACCCGACTCGAGCACCGCCTCCACGTGCAGCTCGCGCCCGGCGGGCTCCAACCGGTTCGGGTCCTCCATCCGGAAGTACCGGTCGAGCAGCTGTTCCGCCTCGGCCAGCCAGGCGGCCAGCGACGCGCCGTCCGCCTCCTCGGGGAAGAGACCGGCCAGCTCGGGCCGCCTGCCCAGCAGACGCTCCCACTCCGGGCGCAGCAACGCGCGGGCACGGTCCGGAGTGCGCTGCCCGGCCGGCACGTCGAAGAGCCGCTCCAGCACCGCGTGCACCACGGCGCCCCGGGCCGCCGCCTCGCTCGGTGGCTCCGGCAGCTTGTCGATCACCCGCAGCCGGTAGCGCAGCGGGCAGGTCATGAAGTCGTCCGCACGCGACGGCGACAGCGACGACGGCCTCCTCGGGGCGGGGCGAGGGGTCGGGGGCGAGGCCGCGTCCGATGCGGTGGAACTCTCGGACGGAGGCATATTCCGACCCTACGCCGGGTCCTTCTCGAGTCCACCGGGGCGGTTCCGAGGCGGTCGGTCCGGCGGGTCCGGCGGGTTCGGGGCACCGGCCGCACCCGGTGCAGCGGTGGGGCGGGCGAGGCACGGTCGTACGGCTCCTGGCGGCCGTGGCCTCTCCACTGCAGCGGCTTGTGACCGCCACGACCTTTTTTCGTACATCTGTTCGAGATACTATGAAGTCCAGGCTTGGCCGGACATGTGTGGAAATCAGCATTTATCCGGTTGGAGCCCACGGAAGATCTCCCCATGTCCGCCTCGGGCTTCGCAGGCTCTCCGTCTGCGTCGCGCGATGCGCCCGGAGGGTCCGTCCCTCATCCGCAGGGCGGACTCGCCGCCCGACCAGCGCCAACACGACCCAATGGCACAGGCTTGGCTCGATCATGAAGACTCCGCCCGTCGGGGAGGACGCCGTGCGGGTGCTCGGCGTGGACCCCGGACTGACCCGGTGTGGCCTCGGGGTGGTCGACGGCACCCCTGGACGGCCGCTCACGGTGACGGCGGCCGGCGTCCTCCGCACCCCGGCGGACGCGGACCTCGGCCACCGCCTCCTCCTCATCGAGCACGGCATCGAGCGGTGGCTGGACGAGTACCGGCCCGGAGCCGTCGCCGTGGAGCGGGTGTTCAGCCGGAACGACGTGCGCGCCGTGAGGGGCACCGCGCAGGCGAGCGCGGTCGCGATCCTGTGCGTGGCCCGGCGCGGCCTGTCCGTCACCTGGCACACCCGCAGCGAGGTGGCGGCCGCCGCCACCGGCAGCGGAGTCGCCGACAAGGCCCAGGTCGGCGCCGTGGTCACCCGGCTGCTGCGGCTCGACGCCCTGCCCGAGCCGGTCGAGGCGGCCGACGCCCTGGCTCTCGCCATCTGCCACATCTGCCGCGCCCCGGCGCTGGACCGCCCGCAGCGGGCACACGCCGCCCGCCCCGTTCCGGCACTCGCAGGACTTCGGAAGGACACGATCTGATGATCGCCTTCGTCAGCGGCACGGTCGCCGCGCTCGCCCCCGACGCCGCGGTCGTCGAGGTCGGCGGCGTCGGCATGGCCGTCCAGTGCACGCCCAACACGCTGTCCGCGCTCCGCGTCGGCGCGCACGCCAGGCTCGCCGTCTCCCTGGTCGTGCGTGAGGACTCGCTCACCCTCTACGGCTTCGCGGACGACGACGAGCGGCAGGTCTTCGAGCTGCTGCAGACCGCCAGCGGCGTCGGGCCGCGCCTGGCCCAGGCCATGCTCGCCGTGCACACCCCGGACGCGCTGCGGCGCGCGGTCGCCCAGAGCGACGAGAAGGCGCTCACCGCCGTGCCCGGCATCGGCAGGAAGGGCGCCCAGAAGCTGTTCCTGGAGCTCGCCGGCCGGCTCGGCGAGCCGGCCGGAGCCGCCGAGACGGCCGAGGCCGGCCACCCGGCCGGCGCCGCCGCTCCCGCGCCCTGGAGCGAACAACTGCGCGCGGCGCTCGTCGGCCTCGGGTACTCCGCGCACGAGGCCGAGGGAGCGATCGCGGCCGTCACCCCCGCCGCCGAGGCCGCCGCCGCCGACGGCGCCGTCCCGAAGGTGTCGCAGCTGCTGCGCGCCGCCCTGCGCACCCTGAACCGCGCCCGCTGAGAGGAGTGGACCGCATGACCCGGGACGAAGCCGAAACCGCCGCCCTCATCGGGCGGCTCGTCAGCCCCGTCGCCGCGGAGCGGCTGGCGGGATCTGTCGCCGACGGGGAGGACCAGGCCGTCGAGGCCGCCCTGCGGCCCAAGGACCTGGACGAGTTCATCGGCCAGGAGAAGGTCCGCGAGCAGCTCGACCTGGTGCTGCGCGCCGCCCGCGCGCGGGGCGCCACCGCCGACCACGTGCTGCTGTCCGGTGCCCCCGGCCTGGGCAAGACCACCCTCTCGATGATCATCGCGGCGGAGATGGGGGCCCCCCTCCGCATCACCTCCGGGCCCGCCATCCAGCACGCCGGCGACCTGGCGGCGGTCCTGTCCTCCCTCCAGGAGGGCGAGGTGCTGTTCCTCGACGAGATCCACCGGATGTCCCGGCCCGCCGAGGAGATGCTGTACATGGCGATGGAGGACTTCCGCGTCGACGTCATCGTCGGCAAGGGCCCCGGTGCGACCGCCATCCCCCTCGAGCTGCCCCCGTTCACCCTGGTCGGCGCCACCGTGCGGGCGGGCCTGCTGCCGCCCCCGCTGCGCGACCGCTTCGGCTTCACCGCGCACATGGAGTTCTACGAGCCCCCCGAGCTGGAGCGGGTCGTCCA
>NZ_JBFAKH010000104.1:0-21290 GCF_040655635.1 Streptomyces sp. NPDC050388 | reverse complement strand
GTACTCGTCGCTGACCGGCCGGCTGCTGGACGGCGAGAGGGTGATGGACGGCGGCTACTGGTACGACAACCTGCGCGCCACCGTGGAGTTCGAGCGGGCCACCCGGGCCGCGCTGGCCGACGGGCACAGCGTCTTCGTCGAGGTCAGCCCGCACCCGGTGCTGGCCCTGGGGCTGCAGGGCACCATCGAGGACGTCGGGGCGGAGGCCGCCGCGCTGGGCACCCTGCGCCGCGACGAGGGCGGCGTGGAGCGGCTGCTGGCCTCGCTGGCCGAGGCGCACTGCCACGGCGTCGCCGTCGACTGGGACACCGTCTTCGCGGGTACCGGCGCCCGCCGCACCGCCCTGCCCACCTACCCCTTCCAGCGCCGGCACTACTGGCCTGCCCCTCCGGCGCCCGGCACCTTCGTCCCCGCCCCCTCGTCCACGGAGTCCTCCGCCGAGCTGGACGACAGCCTGGACGAGGAGGAGACGGCCCGCGTCGGCCGCGAGTTCGCGGCCCAGCTGCGCGACGTCCCGGCTGCCGAACGGCACTGGTCGCTGCTCGGCATCGTGACGCAGCACGCCGCCGCGATCCTCGGCCACGAGTCCGCCGATGCCATCGAGACCGACACGAACTTCCTGGAGCAGGGTTTCGACTCCCTGACGGCGCTGCGGATGCGCAACACCCTCCAGAAGGCCCTGGGCGTCAGTCTGTCCGCGACCTTGTTGTTCGACCACCCCACACCGGTACGGCTGGCCAGGCACCTCGCCGCGCGTGTGCTGGGCGACGAGACGGAGGAGACCCCGGAGACAGGCGGCGCCGACAACCAGCTGCTGGGGCAGCTGTTCCGGCACAGCCGCGACATCGGCAGGCCCGCCGAGTACACGGAACTGCTGATCAACCTGGCGTCCTTCCGGCCGGCCTACGACGACCACACCACTCTGGACGTGCCCCACCGGGCCGTTCCTCTCGGCGGCCGCTCGGGCAGCGACGCGTCCGTGCTGGTCAGCTGCTGCACGATGTCGATGCTGTCGGGTGCCCACGAGTACGCCCGCCTGGCGTCCGGCTTCCGCGGCACCCGGGACGTCTACGCACTGCCCCACCCCGGCTTCACCGCGGGCCAGTCCCTCCCCACCGACCTCGGCACCCTGCTGCGCACGCACGCGGACACGGTGCTGCGGACCGTCGGCGACGCCCCGTTCGTCCTCACCGGCCACTCCGGTGGCGCCATGGTGGCCAACGTCCTGTCCCTGGAGCTGGCCCGCCAGGGCCGCCCTCCCGAGGCGGTCGTGCTGATGGACAGTTACCCCTTCGACAGCCCCGTGCTCGTCAACTGGATCCCGCAGATGCTCGACGGCATGGTCGAACGGGACACCGCCTACACCCCGATGGACGACTACCGCACCACCGCCTGGGCGGCGTATCTGCAGTTCTTCAGCGACTGGAAGGCACAGCACCTCGACGTCCCGACCCTGCTGGTCCGTGCGGACACCCCGCTCGGCACCATCCCCGAGGACGGCGACTGGCGCGCCCACTGGCCCCACCCGCACGACATCGTCGACGTCCCGGGTGACCACTTCACGATGCTGGGTGACCACTCGGAGGACGTGGCCAAGCGGATCCAGGAGTGGCTGGCCGACCAGGGACTGTGACGGCACTCCTTGCCGGGCCTCAGGGCGGGGCCCGGCTTCGGCTGCCTGCCGCGCAGTGCCGCCGTCACCGCCGTACGGGGCCGGGAAGGCCCTCCGCAGAAGCCACGCCCCGGCTCCTCCACCGTGATCAGGTTGGCTGCGCCGGCTCGGAGGCCGTGCGGTCACAGGTGCCGCGGACAGCGGGTTCGCCTTCACCCTGCTGGAGCACGGCTGCCTGAGGCATCATCCGGAGGAGCGGTGACGTGCGCGCACGGGGCATCGGCCACGGCACCGGGTTCCTCCCCGGACAGGACCTGTCCGGGGAGGCCTTTACCCACGGAACGGTCCGGCATGACATGACGGTGATGTGCGACGAGCCGCACTGCGATGCCGTACGCGTCTCCGGCCGTGGCCCCGAACGGCTGAGCATCGCCGCCGCTACGCGCGGCCGCCGGCCTCGAGGTGCGGTTCGCCCCGTTCCCCGCTGACCTTTCCGCCGACTTGACAAGGAGTGCGCGTGCGGCACCCACAAGGGCACCTGCAGGCATCATGTGCTCGTCGTCACCCGCGGCAACACCGGCGGACAGCTCGCCGCCGCCCTGCATGAGGGCAACGTCACCGCGAACGAGTCGGCGTCGACATCGACACTTTCACCAGGGCTGTCGCCCAACTGCCCTGGTGACGGCAGAGGATACTGCTCCGGGCGGGCAGGGCTGGTTTCTCCCACCAGTCGCTGGACCGGATCGCGAGCGCGGGCGGACGGGCCGGCCCCTACGTTCCGCCGGGATTACCCCATCGGCTGGGCCCTCGCCGAGCGCGAGCGGGCCGCATCGAGACCGCGGATCGCGAGAACCTGCGGCAGCCGGTCACCGGCGAGGGCGACCAGGTCCGCGGGAACACGTTCGTCGCCGGCATCGCCGACCTGCTCGGCGAACGGTACAAGTCTGTCCGCGTTCTCTTCCTTTGTGGGAATTGCGGAGCTCGATGGTCTCGAGCGCACCGGCCGTTCCTCGAGCGTTCGGTCGGCGCCGTCCCGGTATGCGCGGTCACGCCGACCCGACGGATTTCGTCGGCACAATGGCCCGAAACCCCTAGCGGGCCCGCAGGAAGCGATGGGCGCCCCCTAGACCGCGGGTGGGAAACAGTGGGGTCGGTCGGCGGATATACGGGGTGATGACTGCTTGACGGTACTGGACGGCTCCGGCGAGCATGGGTTTTGTCGATCATTCGTCGGCGTACCACTGACCGCGATGGCCAGGCGGAGAGTCTTGATCGGAACAACAATTCCCGGCCCGCTGACGGTGATCGGGAGGAGCCGTCTCCCGGTGGGCGGCACCGAGGCGCGCGCCATCCTCGCGCTGTCAGCCCTCGATGTCGGTCTGTCGTGCCCTACCGGGCCCCGGCCGACGAACTGCGGGAGGACGGTCCGCCGCACACCACCGAGAACACCCTGCAGGCCCACATCGCCCGGCTGCGCCGGCTGCTGGAGGACACCAGCCGTCCGGACGCGCCGCAGACGGTGAACCAGGGGTACCTGCTGGACTTGAGTCCCGACGTGATCGATGCAGAACGCTTCCACCGCCTCGCTTCCAGCGGCGCCCAGCGCGTCACCGACCACCCGCAGGTCCAGCGCCGGTACCGCGCAATCCTCGACCAGGACCCGGCGCTCACTGCGCCACTGTGCGCCGCTTAACGGCTGGAGGACCCACGATGCCACCGACCTTGTACGCGCTGAGCGATCTGCACATCAGCTATCACGAGAACCGCGAACTCGTCGAGCGTATCCGTCCCACCGACCCGAGCGACTGGCTCATCGTCGCCGGCGACGTCGGTGAGTTCTTCGCCGACATCGAATGGTGCCTCGGGCTGCTGCGGTCGCGGTTCGCCAAGGTCGTCTGGGCGCCCGGGAACCACGAGCTGTGGACGCACCCCGACGATCCCGTCCGGCTGCGCGGCGAGCACCGCTATCGCGAACTGGTGGAGATGTGCCGCCGCCTCGACGTTCTCACACCGGAGGACGAATACCCCCTGTGGACCGGACACGGCGGTCCACTCCTGATCGCGCCGCTGTTCGTGCTGTACGACTATTCCTTTCGGGCGCCCGGCACGCGCACGAAGGCCGAGTCGCTGGCCTACGCGTACTCCACCGGAGTCGTGTGCACCGACGAGCACCTGCTGCACCCCGACCCGTATCCGAGCCGTGAGGCATGGTGCTCGCAGCGCGTCCAGTACACCGAGCGTCGCCTCGCCGCGTGTGCGCCCGAGCAGTCCGTCGTCCTGGTCAACCACTACCCGCTCGTCCGGGACCCCATGGACGTCCTGCGGTACCCCGAGTTCGCGCAGTGGTGCGGCACCGAGCGCACAGCCTCGTGGCACCTGCGGTTCCGGGCCGCGACGGTCGTCTACGGACACTTGCACATACCCCGCAACATCACCCGGGACGGCGTGCTGTTCCAGGAGGTGTCGCTCGGATACCCACGTGAATGGAAAAGCCGCAGTACACCGCCGCCGGTGCTGCGCCCGGTGGTCCTGCCCGGGGTGACCGCGGGGTCGGCGGGCCGACCGGGAGGGACGCATGCTTGATCTTCTGCCTGACACAGTCGCGACCGCCGAGGAGTTCGGGGACCCGCCCGACGCCTACTTGTACCCGGAGGAAGCCGCCACGGTGGCGCGCGCCGTCGAAGGACGTCGGCGCGAGTTCGCCACCGGACGGCTCTGCATCCGC
The DNA here is from genome assembly GCF_040655635.1 of Streptomyces sp. NPDC050388. Lineage (NCBI taxonomy): Bacteria > Bacillati > Actinomycetota > Actinomycetes > Kitasatosporales > Streptomycetaceae > Streptomyces > Streptomyces sp. NPDC050388. The sequence continues at coordinate 16,953 of NZ_JBFAKH010000104.1, read as the reverse complement.
CGGGCACTCGGCCGCCTCGGCCTGCCTCCCGTCCCGGTCCTGCCGGGGGAGCGGGGTGCGCCGGTCTGGCCGGACGGCATCGTCGGCAGTCTCACACACTGCGCCGGCTACCGCGGCGCCGCAGTGGCCCGCCGCGATGACGTGCTGACCATCGGTATCGACGCCGAGCCGGACGCGCCGCTGCCCGACGGCATCGCCGAGGCGGTGGCGCTCGACGCCGAACTGAAGATGCTGGCCGCTTTGCCGGCGCACCCCGCCGCGCCCAACTGGGACCGGTTGTTGTTCAGCGCGAAGGAGTCAGTCTACAAGGCCTGGTACCCGGTGGCCCGCGTTTTCATCGGCTTCGACGCCGCCCGCATCGAGTTCGACCCGGACGCCGGAACGTTCCACGCCGAACTGCTCGTGCCCGGGCCGTTCAGCGAGTTCACCGGGTTGTGGCGTGTGCAGCGCGGCCTGCTCCTGACCGCGATCGTGGTCTGAGCGGGGTCTCCCGTGCCCACGCCGTACGGCCCCTGCTTTGCTAGCGTGGCTGCCATGTCGAGAGAGCTGCCCAAACTGCGGGCATCGCACGAGGACCGTGACCGCGTCGTGGACGTCCTGCGGATCGCCTGCGGCGACGGCCGACTCACCTACGAGGAGCTCGACACCCGGGTGGAGCGCGCGCTGACGGCCCGGACACAGGACGAGTTGGCCGTGCTGGTCGCCGACCTGCAGGCCGCGCCCGCGACGAAAGACGTCCTCGTGGTCGGACAACTCGGCGGCAAGTGGTCGCGGGCCGGACGCTGGACGGTGCCGGCCCGCATCAAGCTGCGAACGCAGATATGCCGGGTCACGCTCGACTTCACCGAAGCGGTCATCACTTCGAGGACTCTGCGCATCGACGCGAACATGCAGCACGGCAGGCTGGTCATCGTCGGCGCACCCGGCATCGAGATCGACACCGGCGGTCTCAACCTCATGTTCTCCAAGGTCAAGCTCCGTTCGGACAGCACCGCCGCCGACCCCCGGCTCCGCATCGAGATCGTCGGAACGCTCGAGCACGCGAAGGTCATCGAGCGCCATGAGCCCCGGCCGTCTCAGCGGGCGTTGAGTTTCTTCCCTCTCGGTTCGTGATCGCTCGTTCGCGGTACTGATTGCCGCACCGACCTGCCCACCTACCCCTTCCAGCGCCGGCACTACTGGCCCGCCCCCTCGTCCACGGAGTCCTCCGCCGAGCAGGGCGACAGCCTGGACGAGGAGGAGACGGACCGCGTCGGCCGCGAGTTCGCGGCCCAGCTGCGCCACGACACCGCGAAGGATGCCGAGTTGCTCGTGCTCCGGCATCAGAACGCCGTCCTGCGCCGGCAGTTGGCCGGCCCGGTCCGCTACGAGCCCGCGGATCGGTTCTGGCCGGCGGCACTGTCCAACCTGATACCCCGTCACCGCTGACAGGCAGTCTTCCCCGTCACGCCCGGCACGCTACTGGCCTGGCATCGCCGACTCATCGCAGCGAAGTGGGACTGCAGCACACGGCGCGCCCGCACCGGGCGCCCCCCGACCAGAGCGGCGCTCAAGAACCTCGTGCTACGACTCGCTCGGGAAAACGCGAGGTGGGGCCACCGGCGGATCCCGGGCGAGCTCGCTCGTCTCGGGCACCCGATCGCCGCAGCCACGGATGGGACTGCTGCAGGGTTGGGTGACACCTGACCTGGCCTGCTGAGAGGCGGCCGGAAGGATGTTGCAGTGCCCGAGCCGTATCCGAAGGAGTTCCGCGAGGACGTCGTGCGGGGCGCGCGCAACCGCGAGCCCGGCGTCACGCTGGAACAGATCGCCGCCGACTTCGGCGTCCACCCGATCACGCTCTCGAAGTGGTTGCGCCGCGCCGATGCCGACGAGGGCACCAGGCCCGCAACGACGTCGGGTGAGTCGGCCGAGCTGCGCGAGGCCCGCAAACGGATCCGGCTGCTGGAGCAGGAGAACGAGGTGCTCAGGAGGGCCGCGGCGTATCTGGCGCAGGCGAACCTGCCGGCAAAATGATGTACCCGCTCATCCGCGAGCCGGCCGCCGCCGATGCCCCTCACCGGGTGCCGGTGGCGGTGACGTGCCGGGTGCTCAAGCCGGCCCGCCGGCCCTACTACCGATGGCTGGCCTCACCGATCACCGATCACCGATTCCGAGCTGTCCGAGGCATACCGGGCCAACGCCCTGTTCGACGCGCACCGCGACGATCCCGAGTTCGGTCACCGGTTCCTCCTCGACGAGGCCCGGGTCGCCGGTGAGTCGATGGCCGGACGGACCGCCCGGCGGATCTGCCGGGACAACGGCTGGTGGAGCGCCTTCGGCAAGCAAAGGGGCCGCGGCAAGAACGCCAAGGCCGGGCCGCCGGTCCATGATGACCGGGTGCGGCGGGACTTCACCGCGGATGGGCCGAACCGGCTGTGGCTCACGGACATCACCGAGCACGCAACCGGCGAGGGCAAGCGGTATCTGTGCGCCGTCAAGGACGCCTTCTCGGGCCGCATCGTGGGCTGTTCCATCGACGCCCGGATGCAGGCCCGCCTCGCCGTGGCCGCGCTGGAGTCCGCCGTCGCCCGCCGCGGCCGGGTGGCCGGATGCGTGGTGCATTCGGACCGCTGCTCGCAGTTCCGGTCCCGGAAGTTCGTCGCCGCTCTCGTCCGCCACGGCATGATCGGCTCGATGGGCCGGGTCGGGGCGGCGGGTGACAACGCGGCCATGGGGAGCTTCTTCGCGCTGCTGCAGAAGAACATCCTCGACCGCCGCACCTGGGCCACCCGCCAGGAGCTGCGCATCGCGATCGTGACCTGGATCGAGCGCACCTACCACCGGCGCCGGCGTCAGAGACGTCTGACCCGTTTGACCCCCGTCGAGTACGAGACCATCATGGCCCCACCCGCAGCCCTGGCTGCATAGACCCCGCTGTCACCCGATCATGCAGCAGTCCCGATCGCCGAGATCGCCTGGGTGGTGGGGACCCCGTGGCAGGGAAGGGGCATCGCGGACGAAGCGGCCCGAGGACTCGTCGCCTGGCTCAGCCGGCAGCCGGCGCACACCGTCATCGCCCACATCCACCCCGACCACCGGGCCTCCGCCGCCGTCGCCACCGCAGCCGGGCTCACACCCACCGAAGAGTGGCACGGAGGCGAGCTCCGATGGCAGCGGAGCCTCGGGCGATGACTTCACCCATCCACAGGCCTTGACTATTACTCGGTATTGACAACGACTCAGAACCTGCACGTCAGCCCATCCTCATAATCGGGCGACAGAGTCCTGCGGAACCCGATCCAACGGCCTGACCCTGGGTGTCGGACCCACTTGACGGCTCGCCACCTAGTCGCGAGCGCGCGACCCTCACGCACAGGAGGATGAGTGGAATAGGAGTGAAGTCACTTATGAGCATGAACAGTTGATTTGTCTTTCATGCCGCTCCTGTAGGCCTTTCCTGCCTCCGCTGAAGGGCGCGACAGGCTGGGTGCGCACCCTCAAGAACACCCACCCGAGAGGCAAAAAGGAAGTAAAAACACCCTCTGACCTGCTGTTTCACGAATTCACTACCGAGGACACAGGGTGGGACACAGCGAGGGACACTGGGACACAGTCGCCCTTTCGGGGGTTTCCATGGTCGACGCCCATGAAGGAAACTGCAGCGTCCTCAGTGCCGCACCGACCGGCACGCAACCACTCCATTCGCCCGACACGACCGCGAAGCGAGCAGGCGTCGACACTCCTTCAACGGGAGGTGGCAACTCACTTGGACGCACTTCCGTGCGTCCCGCCCGAGGGGACACCGCGCCTCTGCTAGCGTGGCCTCGCCATCCAGCAGACCGGATGGCAGCCGGGCAGCCGCCCAGGAAGTTCGGCACCGAAGTGACCAGCCGTCGGGCAACGAAGGTTGACGGGCAAGCAGCCCTTCTCCCATGCAACCCGCTCCCATCGGCACTCACCGCAATCTGAGGGTCGCTGCAGTGCCAGCTGACGCGGGTGCGCGGTAGTCAAGTAGCATCTCGCCCAGAAGTAAGCAGGTACACAACTCACATGCCTCGCGAACTCGCTCCCGAGCAGACACAGGGGCTCGTCCCCTCCCCTTCAAGCGAAGCGCCTTCCGTTTCCGCACCGTTCCGATCCGAGCCGATGGCCTCACCGGCCCTCACAATCCCCTCGCACGTCGCCGAGGAAGTGGGGGAACTGGTCAACGAACTCCCGGAACCCCTGAAAACTTCTGTCCTTGCTGCCCTCAACACGCCCAACGGCGTGAAAATCACCATGGGCAACGCAAAGGGCGGAGTGATGAAGACGACCATGTCCGTCTACATCGCACTGATCCTGGCGCTCACCGGAGAACCCGTTCTCCTGGTGGACGCCGATGACACCAACAAAACGTGCCTCAAGTGGCAGGCAGCTGCCGGCGAAGACTGGCCGCCTCTCGTGACTGTCGTCGGCTACACGGGCTCGGCCATGGCCAAGCAGGTAACCGACCTCATGGCGAGGGGATTCAAGCACCTCATCATCGACGTCGGGCCCACCGACAAGGGCGTACTCAAGACGGCCTGGATGCTGACCAAGCGCGGGATCGTGCCCACGCAGCAGCACGTCGGCGACGTGGTTCAGCTGACCACGACGTTCGATCTCCTGGAGGAAATGGGGGAGCGTATCGACCTGTCGGTCATGCTCGCGAAGTCGTTCCCCAAGCGCAGCAGCTACGTCAACGCCCGTGAGTACATCCACGGCCTGATCAATGGCGAGAGCGCCGATCACCCGGATGGCCTACCTTCGGTCGGGCTCCTGGAAGGGACCGTCCCCCTCCTCGAAGGGATCGCGGACACCTGGGGATCCATTCCGGACGACTTCGGCTACTTCAGCTCTGTGCTCGCGGAAGTCCTCGGCGTGCCCGCTTCGGTCATCGCGGAGCGCGAAGCTGCATGGCTTCACGATGCGGTGGAGGTCCAGTAATGGCCGAACCCAAGGGCAAGGGAAAGACGCCCGCCCCGCGGAAGAGGGCCACCAAGGCCAGCGCTGCCTTCGGGAGGCTCAACCAGCTGTCAGCGTCTGGCGCGCTCTCAAAGATCAACAATGAGGGACCACAGCCAGCAGCGGCCTCTACTGCGCCGGACTCCGACGGTGCTTCGAAGACTGACGAGACGCCCGCTGCTGGGGTCACGGCAGAGGCCGCCCCTGCCTCGACGCCCACGGTCACAGTCGAGCCAACAGTCGAGCCAGCCGCGCCCCCTGCGCCGCAGCGTACGGAGAAGCCTGCAGCCGCGGCTGAGTCCTTGGCGCAGCCGGCCGCATCTCGAGCCTCCTCAGTCAGCACCGTGCCCGATGTCTCTGCCCCCAGCTCGAACGTCGGACACAACGACACCAGCGTCGATCCCGAATCGCCTGCGGAAGCAGTCCCCATCCCTTCGCAGGAACGTGATCATGTTGCGCAGAGGGTTGGAGCCCCCGCGATGGGCACCGCCCCTGAGCTTCCGAACCCCCTGATCCGCGGCCTCTCAGACCCTGCGCCGGGCCTTTCTGCGCCCACTGGGGAGGTGGCGGTTCGCCGGACGGCTGGGCCTGCCTTCCCCGCGTCCAGCGGCTATGCCGAGAGTAAGATGCTCGATGCTCTTCCGCCTCAGCTTGAGCAGAAGGTTCAGGGCCTGCCGGTGGCCTACTACGAGCTGGCCAAGAGCTACCGCCTGGCTCAGGCCACTCGAACGGGCAAGAAGAATGCGAAGCGCAACATCCGCCTCCACGATGAAGTCGCCACCGCGGTGAATCGCCAGATGGTCAGCGACAAGAGGATGCTCGGGCTCAGGAACCTCAAGCCGAGTCATTACGTCGATGCTGCCATCACCCTGGTGCGAGAGGTGCCTGTCGCCGACCTCATCAAGGCCGCGGACGACTTCCGCGACCAGCACCTGGGAGAGGAGGGAGGTTCCGCCTCGGCGAACCACTACAGCATCAGCACGAAGAATGACGAGTGGCTCGACGACATGATGGACGAACTCCTCCTGGCGAACACCACAGGTCTCCACGGCCACATGATCAACGTGATCGTGCAGTCGTTCCTCGCGCAACTGCAGGCTGAGGCGCCGGCCTGATGTGAGCCAGCCTGCGAAGGGGTGCGAGCCGAGCTGGCTCGCACCCCTTCTCCTTAACCATAGGTTCACATAAGCACAAGCTGGGACACGTAGCGGGACACGTAGCGGGACACAGGGACACGCGATGCCCTCGGACGCAGAAGAGTCGCCGGCCCAGCCGGGCGAGCCCCTTCGCGGACGCACCGCAGGCTTCGCTGAGTGCCGTATCGACCGCCAAACTGCACGACCCTCGTTCACTTCAAATGCCCTGGCGCTTCCTTCAGTTCTCTCGGACTCCCGTCCTCATCTTCACCCCTCAGCAGATAAAAGGCCGTCCTGGCTGCACTGTTGTCGGCGTCCAGCTCTGGCTGCTTCCCTGCCGGTGGGCCGCGACGTCACGCCTGCGACACGCGGGCCTTTCTGGGTTTGCATCAAAAGTGCGCGAGGGTCGTATGATTCGCAGCACGGCACGATAGTCTCGTGCTCACCACAGCTCTGTTCGGAAGGAGTTCCAGTGCCGCCTCGCAGGTCAGCCGTGCGACGAAACGGAACAGTGTCCCAGCGCACCGTGTCCGAGTGGTCGGGTGTCGGGGCGGGAACTCTCAAGAATCTGGCGCGGATCGGGCTCCTGCCGGAGGCTGACCAGCTTCGTCCTCACGACGTCGTGCTGGCGCAGGTTGCGGCAGCGCTCGGCGCCACGAGGTCCACGAACAGGGAAACACAGCAGGGCGAGCGCACCACCGCAGCGTTCCAACGTGACTGGGACGCTGTCCGGATAGTGATGGAACTGCTGGTCGCAGCATCCCAGCCCGAGGGCAAGGAAAAGATCCATCCCCGAACGCGGCTCGTGGCCTTCCCCGAGTCCGTCGCCCTGGCCCACCAGGACTACCAGCTGCTGCAGCTCAGCGAAGAGGCCCTCACCAGGGACCTGCCGTACCACGTTCTGCCCATTGGAGCCTGGCACGTCAAGCTGCAGCAACGGCTGGCGGACGAGTTCGACGAAGGAGCCGCCAAGGACGCCGCATAAAGAGAACGGCACCCACTGACCTGCCGCAAACAGGGTGGGTGCCGAACCGAAAAGGCTAAGTAGCCTCTCTCGCCACCTTCGAGGTTACCAGCCTCTAGCCGAGTCGTCTCCGCTGACAGGAGCCTCGGCTAGACGTGTCTCCCTTGTCGTGCCCATCGAAACTGGTAACCATGATCAAGTCCAGGTACACCGTGCCGACGGGGAAGGGGCCCGCAACCCCTTCCTCCAGCAGGCCGTTCCGTGACCTGTCTCAGTGCCTGCGGCCCGGCCGCAGGGCGCGTGACTCATCCGTTAGCCGGCAAGTTGTTTGTCCTGTCGGGGGCCTCCGGGGCCCAGGGCAACCACTCGGTCCTCAGGTTGTCGCTCTCTAGCGAACTTTCCTGGCACGCCCAAGTGCGCGTCCATCACGACCGTCACAGCAACGCTGGCCCAACGCCTACGCCACCGCACCGCCCGCCCAGCACACGGAGGTGATGCCTTCCCCAACTGAATAAGTCGTCTCTGGCTGCGAGATCAGCAGGCCAGACGGCGATGGATGTTTCCCTCTTTCCCCTCGACGGGAGCAGATCATAGCTGCCAGCCAAGGGGCCGGTCTTCTATTGCCCGCGAACGGCGCGTCCCCCTCATCAGAAGACCTGGCCCAACGAACCAGTGTCCACGCCTCCACGGCGTGCTCATCCACCGCCCTCCTCGACCAGTTGAGGCGGCATCGCAGCTTCAGGGTGCCCTTGCGGGTGCTGCTGTCCTCTCCCATGCCCGCAACGGAATGGCGCCCATCACGCGCCGGTCTCTATCCCCAGGGTCGATCTTGCAGGTTGACCGGAACGCGAAGAGCCCGGGACTACCGATCCCGGGCCGTTCGCACTGCGCGAGGAAAGAGGGGGTCGGTCATCAGATAGCCACCTGATTACCAGCGTCACCGGGTCTGCCTCTCGTGCTTGCCCTAGCCAGATCGGACCGCGGTGACGGTGCCCCTTTCCCTCCTCGATTATGGAGCAGGTCATCACTGTCCGTACGAGGGCTGGCTCAGTCATGCCGAAAACGGCTGATCGGGCGGCTCGTTCCAAGCGTTCTGGTACCTCTCCGCGTCACCGTGGGTGGCGGGGACGAGTGATTGAAGAAGCCGGGCCGACCCCGGAGACGGGCCCTGGTGATCCGCTGGACCTGGGCCGCGGCATGCGCACGAGGTTGCAGGCCGCGCTGGATGCGCTGCTGAGCGACCGTGCTGTGCGTGGGCGGCAGGATGCCGAGCGGCTGGCCACCGTGGTGCTGCTGGCCAAGGCCCCGGTGGGTTCCTCGACGCTGCTGCTCCGGGCGGGGGAGATGGCCCGGTGGCTGGGCTTCTCCGAGTCGTACGTCGACCACCGGGTACTGCCGGCGCTGCGTGCGTCAGGGGCGGTCGAGACCTCGGTGAAGAAGAATTCCGAGGGATACGTCAGCGGGTTGGAGTGGGAGTTGCTCCCGCTGACGACGGCGCTCGACGGCCGGGGAAGCCCGCTGGTGCTGAACAAGTCGGAGGCGGCGACGCTTCTGCGGTTGTGCGAGCGCCTGTTCGGTCCGGGATGGGCGCCGGTGGACAAGCCGGCAACGCCGGCCGGGCTGCTGGGTGGACGGCGGGGGAGGGGAGCGGCGACAGCGCGCCTGGCGCTGCTTCATCTGGCGTTGCAAGCCCGGGCTGACGGGAGCGTTCGCCTGGTGGGCGGCGCTGTCAAGCAGGGCCACCGGCGGGCTGGTGCGACGGTGGGGCGGCTGCTTGGTTGCCCTGTCGAGGATGCCGAGCAGGTGCTGAACGACCTGGTTGCCGAGGGCGTGGTCGAGGTGCACGCGTCGTCGCCGGGATCGGGCGCGGGTGAACGGCTGGTGATCCCTGCGGTCGCGGCCGCCCATAGGCGGGCGCGGGGCTCGGAGTTGTCGCTGGTCGGGAGCGGGCCGGGGGAGGGTGCTCATGAGGGGGCCTCGGATGCTTCCGGCTGTGCGGTGTGTGGTGCCGCCGAAGGCACGTCGTCCGAGGCCCCGCAGACCGTGCTGAAGGATGACGGCTGGGTCCAGGAGGGCTTCGACGTCGTCGATGGGGGCTTTTCTCGAAGTGCGGTTGGTGCACTCAGGGATCAGGACCCGCTCGCAGCGGGTCAAATCCACGCTGATATGCCCTCTGACCAGGGCAAACGTTCTCCGTTGGAGGGAGGACGCGAAGCGGCCGCCGGTGCACTACAACACGCCACCCACGCTCCGGTGGTTGAGACAAGCGGTTCTTTCTCGCTCTCTCGTGGGTTTTCCGGCGAAGCCGATCGTGACTGCGGTGGTCTGCCGGAGCGCGCGGGCGCGGGCGAGGACCAGCCGGGTCCCGACACGGTCGTCGAAGAGACGGACCTCGGGGGCGAAGGCGGCCCGCTTCGCGGGGAACAGCAGGAAGAAGTCCGTGGTGAGCTGGGCCTGCCGGCGACACAGGAGCGGGCATCGGTGGCTGGGCCTGCGGTGTTCGTCCGGCCTGCGTCGCTGCCGGCGGGACTGGAGGTGGTGCTGGCCCCGGTGCGCAGCGTCTGGGAGCGGATCGCCCGGGTGAGTACGCGGCGGCATGTCGCCGCAGTGGTCCGGGTCCGGCTCGGTGCTCTGCAGGGCATTGTCGGGTCCGAGCACGCCGAGGAAATCCTGGCCGAGAGGCTGGAGCGACGGCTCGAGCAGCAGACGGGCCGGCCGGTCAGCGATCCGGTGGGCTGGCTACTGGGCCGCGGTCTGCCGCAGCGGCAGTGGTGCTGGTCGCAGATGTGCGACGAGGGCCGGCGGATGGACACCGGTGGCGAGTGTCCCAGCTGCCAGGTCCTGGCCGGGGACAGACGGGCGTTGCACACCCGGATCACTGCCGAGGTCGAGCAGGAGATGCCTGGTGCGGCTGCGCAGGCGGTGAGGGCGGAGGTCGAGAAGCGGCTGCATGCGGCGGTGATGTCCGAGGCCGCTGCGCAGGCGGTGCGTCGGAAGCGGCAGTTGGCCGAGCGGCAGGCCCGGGAGCAGGTGATCGCCCAGCGCCGGGCGGAGTTCGCCGCGACCGAAGAAGCCCGCTGCGCTGCGTCGTGTGCCGACTGCGGGATGCCGGATGCCGCCGGGCTGTGTCCGGTGTGCACCTGGCGCCAGGCGGCCGAACGAGCCTTGGCCGAGGCGGTGGATCTGGCTGTCATGGCCCGCGTCGACCTCACGGACCCGGCTGTCGTCGCCGAGGCGACCGCACGGTGCGCGGCCGACACCCAGGCCCTGCTGGAGCAGCAGCTCGACCGGCTGCGTGCCGAGGGGGCCGAGGAGGTGGCCCTGGGCTTCGTGGCCCGCGAGATCGCCGAGAAGATCCGCGACCAGCGGCGGGAGAGCCTGCACAGCAGGCTGATGCGTTCTACTGAGGCCCAGGCGGAGGCCGACAGGGCGTACGCGACCGAGCTCCGGGCCCACCGGCATCCCGGCCGGGCACTGGCGGAGGCGGCGGCCGAGCGGGCGGCGGACGAGGCCCTGCTGCGTGCGGTAGAGGTCCTGCGCGCCGAGCGTGTCCGGCAGTTGCAGGCCGTCCGTGGTGAGCGGTCGGCAGGTCCAGCGTCCACCGACTGGCAGAACCGGTTTGGCCGGCTCGTCGCCCAGGAACTCGCCGAGGAGGGCATGACCGAGGCCGGCGTGCCGATGGCGGAGGCGGTGAACGCCGCATGAAGCCGGTGGCCATCCCACCGACTTCGGCACGGGTGGCTCGACCCGGTCCGCCTGGGCCCGCTGTACGGCACCGGGGCGTGGTGTCCCCCGGTTCGACCGGGGGAGATGCCGTGACCGCGACGACGAGGACCCGGGCTTCACGTCCGGTGCTGCCGGTGTGGCAGCGGCACCCCATCAGCGAGCGGTCGCTGCGGCTGCTGCTGGAGGGCGACACCGAGGGCCGCTACGCGGGGCGGGACGGGGCCGATTCCAGCTACCGGCTCACGATGGCGCTCGCCGTCGCGTGCTCGCAGCCCGGCCGGGAGTGGTCACCAGCCGACTTCCACCAGTCGCTGATCTACACCCCGACCCGCGGCGGCTGGTGGGCGCGCAAGCTGCGCGAGCTCAAGGGCACCGAGTACGCCGAGCACAAGCTCACCTGCATGCTGGACAAGGCCCGGGCGTTCATCGCCCGTAACGGCGTTGTCACGTTGGCTGACCGGCCTGGGATGATCTTGGAGTTGATCCTGCTGGACAGGGGGATCGCTCGTGTCATCCGCGTCGCCGTCGTACCAGGGGCACCGGTACCCGGTGGAGAACATCGCCCACTGTGTGGCGGTACTTCCGCTTCCCGCTCGGCTTCCGCGAGGTCGAGGAGCTGATGCTCCAGCGCGGCGTGCTCGTCTCCCACGAGACCGTCCGCCGCTGGTGCGCCACGTCCGGGCAGGTCTATGCGAACGGACTGCGCCGCCGCCGGCCGCGGCCCGGGGATACATGGCACCTGGACGAGGTCTTCGTGAAGATCAACGGCGAGCTGAAGTACCGGTGACGGGCCGTCGACCAGGACGGCAACATTCTCGACATCCTCGTGCAGAACCGGCGGGACACCGCCGCCACCTGATGACAGCCTCCGGTCACCGAGCCGAGATGACCACCCGCTTCGCGATCTGGGACCAGATCACCGGCGCTGCCAACCTGCCCACCACGGCCTGACGAAAGGCCCCGGCCGCGGGCCCACCACGCCCCGACCCACCATCAGACAGCCACGCACCCAACAACGTGACAACGCCACGCTCCGTGCTCCCCTGCTTCCACGGACCGCATCACCCCGTCCTGGGCCGCCCCGAGCGAAACGGAGACCCTGGAGTACGATTCCCGTTCGATTGGCCGTACGGCTCTGGGGGGGACGGGTCTTGAGCGCCCGACTGAGAGAAACCGCAGCGCAGTTGGCAGAGATGCTCTGGCGCCGGCACACCGTGTACCGGGACCGGGCCGGGGGTGTGGTCATCCGCGGAGAGCATGTGCAGCGCTGGATCAGTCTGGCCCCCTCGGGTCGCAGGGACGAGATCCTGCTCCGGGCGGGCCGGATCCTCGACGGCGGCACCACCGCTCCGGCGCGTTCGGAGACTCTCGTACCGCTCGGTGCCGGCACCGGCGAGCTCGCCACGGCCTGCCGCCGCCTGCTCGCCGAGACCGCCGCCGACGCCGCACCGCCCGCCCCGGCGGCACCCGGCCGGACCCAGCGGCCCGGGAAGCCGCAACGGCCCGGGCACAGGGGGAAGCGGATGAGCCTCGTCTCCTGGATGGTCCTCGCCTGTGTGGTCGGCGTCGTCGCCCTGTACGCCTACAGCACGGCGACGACCGGCACGCGCTGAGGAAGACCCGCAGGCCCAGGGGTCCGTCCGCCTGGCCCGGGAACACTCCGCCCACGAGACGCCCGGCTGCGATGTGTCGGGTTCGTGTCAGTGGAGCGGTCGGCAGCCGCTGTCGGCTACTTTCGGCTGCTTTCGTCGTCTTTTCGCTGGTCACGGTGGGCGCGAGTGACTTTCCGCTGCTGACACGGGGACTGGGGCTCACTGTCACGGCGCGGTATATCCCAGGGTGGTGCACCGACACGAGGCCGAGACATCGCGGATACGGCTTTTCGAGACCTCAGCGGCACCGCACGATACGGCGCGGTCCACTGCTCAATGCCCAGCAGTCCCTGGCGGTTGCCTTGGTGATGCCCCCCATCGCGCAGGCATACGCGAGGAGGTTGGCGTCGTAGGGGAAGGTGATGCCGGGTTGCTGCCAGAAGCGGTAGAGCCAGTGCTCCGGCGGAGCATCCGCGAGCGGGGTCAGAGAACCCACCTCCTCATGCCGTACTACGGCGCCGTCGCGGTAGAGCGTGCCGGAGGTGCCGCCCTTGGGGTTGAAAAAGAGGCTGTAGGTGGTGGCCGGCGCCATTCTGCGGGCCAGTTCGTCGTCGTCCAGCTCATTCGAGAAGGGCTGGCTGACGATGCAGCCCAGCGCGGTGCCGGTGACGCCCACCGCATAGTTCCCGCCGGCGTCGAACAGGTCCCTCTGGTTCATCTCGGAGTCCTGCTGGAATACGGGGCACTCCGCGGGATCGGCACCGAGCCGGCGGATGACCTCATCCTCACCGAGGACATCGGTGAAGGTCACGCCCAGGCCTTCGGTATGGATCTTCTCTGCCGAGAAGACGCCGATCAGCCGGTCCGCTCGTGCCTGCTCGGCCCGTTGCGCAGCCGTCAACGGCACTGCCCCGGGCGTGCCTGCTACCAAGGGTGCAAGGTCCGTCGTCAGGGCGAGCCGCCCCGGTGTCCACTCAGCCACGCCCGGCCGCCACGCATCGGCTCCCGACTCCAGCAGCAGCTGGACGGTCTTTTCCTGCAGGTGCTCGACTGCCCACCACAAAGGCGTACGCCCCAGTTCATCGGGTATGTCCACCTCCCGCGTGTAGGCGAGCATCGCGGTCACCGCCTCAGTGGCGCCCGCCGCTGCCGCCAGATGCAGGGGGGTCTCCTCGAATGCCCCGTAGCGGGCGGTCGGAGACTCCCCTCCCGCAAGCCGCGCCCGGACAGATGCCAGATCGTTCCAGTCCTGGAGATGCCAGAAGTCTCTCGTACTCATCTCGTGATCATCGCAAACAGCACTGACAGCGACTGTGAGGTGTCGGGTTCGCGTCAGTGGAGTGGCCGGCAGTTGCCGGCGGCTGCTTTCCGCCGTCTTTTCGCTGGTCACCGTGGAGGCGGGTGACGGTCCGCCGCTGGTACGGGGATGACACGGGCATCGGATTTCCCTGTCATGAGGCGATAGGTCCCCAGGTGGTCTGCCGGTATGCAGCCGAGAGATCGCAGCCGGTGATCCGGCGCAGGGCCGGCCGCTACGACACCCCCCGGGAGCCGGTCCCGCAGCTGAACCGTGGGCCCGGGCCGGACCCGCAGTCCTCAAGTCGCCGATGCCCCTTGCCCGCCTCGGAAGCAGGAACGACGCCCACGTGCCACGATCGCCTCATGGAACCTGCCGAAGCAGACACCGGGCTTCCTCGTGGCATGGGAGCGCCGGCGACTCGCGCTCTCGCAGCCGCGGGATACACCGATCTCAGCCGACCCGCCGGCGTGTCCGAGGAGGAACTCAAGGCCCAGCAGCGCCAGCCGCGGTTCTCCACTCCCATGGTGATGATCAGCGAGCGTCCCGCCGAGGCAGAGGACCGGGCCGTGTCCGGCCACTAGGAGGGCGACCTCATCATCGGCCAGGACGGAGCCTCCGCCATCGGCACCCTCGTCGAACGGGCCACCCGCTACGTCATGCTGCTGCACCTGCCCGACGGTCGCAGCGCCGAGCACGTCCGCGACGCCCTGACGGACACCGTCCAGACGCTGCCCACCCACCTGGTGCGCTCGCTGACCTGGGACCAGGGCGCGGAGATGGCCGCGCACGGCGCCTTCACCGTCGCCACCGACATCCCGGTCTACTTCTGTGACCCGGCCAGCCCCTGGCAGCGCGGCTCGAACGAGAACACGAACGGCCTGCTGCGGCAGTACTTCCCAAGGGCACCGACCTGTCGATCCACACCCGCGAGCACCTGGACGCAGTCGCCGCCGAACTCAACGGCCGCCCACGCAAACCGCTCGGCTGGGAAACCCCAGCCGAGCGCCTGCATAAACTGCTCGCGGCCTGATCAACACAACCACGTGTTGCGACGACTCCTAGAAAGCGCCGTGGGCCCGAAGGCCTTGGGTGTGCTTCGCGAGGCCCTGGCGGAGCGCGGCCTCAGCCTGAGCTGACGGAAGCGCCCTCCAACGTGCCGCGTCCCTGCACGTCAAACCGCTGCACGGTGAGCGCTTCAGTCGGCGAGTCACGCCAGGTGTAGCGCTCGGTCACAGCCGTGCTGCAGGCGTTCACCCGCCCCTTACCGAAGTCGGCCGGTGCGCAGATGCGGTACCTGGTCAGGCAGCTCAAGGGCACCCGCACCGTGGCCGACGAGTTCGGCGTCTCCCAGCGCACCGTGGAGCGGTACGTGAAAGACCAGATCCGCCGACCCCGCGCCGACCCCGCCCGGCGCCTTCAGGACGCGGTGCGCGCCTGTTGGCAGCCCCGCATCCGCGCCCAGGCCCGCCGCCGGGCCGCCACCACCGGAGGCATCGTCATCGACACCCGCGCCCGGTTCGGCTTCACCGCCGCGCCCGGCACCACCGACGACGCCCGCCTCCGCCACCTCACCCTCACCCTCGCCCTGCCCCCGCACCACGCGGCCCGCCTGTTCGACGCCCAGGACACCGGCGCCGGCGAACAGCAGCTGCGCATCCTCGCCGGGGAAGCTCTGGGCGAGGTCTCCTTCCGAGACGGCGGCCGCCGCGCCACCGCCCGCTGCCTTCTCGCGGCACATGTCGCAACCACTATGCGCCACCGAAACCCGGTGGCTATTCTGCAGTCATGTCTGTCACCACGATGACCCTGCGCGTTCCGGATGAGCTTGCTCCCTCGATCCGGGCTGCCGCTTCCGAGGCCGGCCTGTCCGTGAACGCGTACGTGGTGCGCGCCGCCCGCCGCGCCGCCACCCTCGATGCCGCGAAGCAGCTCGCCACGCTCGGCCTCGGCGACGACCTGGCGGGCGAGGGCGACACCCTGTGAACCGTGGTGAGATCTGGTCGCTTCCCGACGGCCGCAACGTCCTGATCATCAGCCTGACCGGCCTCGAAGAGGCCTACGGTGCGGTCCTCGTGATCGTGCTGCACGACAGCGGCCGCTACCCCGACACCGCCATGTCCGTGGTCATCGGCGACCCACTCCCGTGCACCGCCGTCGCCGTCAACATCGCACAGTTGCGTGTTGACCGGTTCGACGGCGCGAAGCTCCTCGGCCCGGTCGACGCCGCGGCCATGGCCCGCGTGGACGCCGCCCTGCGCGCCGTCCAGGACCTATAGCCCCCACGGCTGGCCCGCAGCCGTCAGGCCGACGCCCACTCCAGCCCGAGGCCAGCCAGCGCCCTGCCCAACAGACTGCACCCGCACGGCGGTCGGGGCGCGTCCGGCGACGGCTGCGCCCCTGTTGTCGTGCGGGTGCGGTACCGCGGTTCCAGCTTTCTGGAACCGCGGTACGTGATCCGCCTACGCCCATTCCATGCCCAGCTCCGCCGGCGCGGCCCGCTGCTCCGCGGTGTGCCCTGGGCGCTACTGTGCGGCCCGTTCCGCCCGGCGCCGGGCACGGCGCATCCGCGCGGAAAAAAGGGGCGGGAAGTGTCGTGGCACACTGTGGCGTTCCGGCTCGGTGATCAGCACCGGACGGGCACGGCAGGGGCGGGACATTGAGACGTACGGTGGTGGGCACGATCGCGGCGGCGCTGTTCTTGGCGGGCTGCGCGGGCACCAACGAGGCAGCCAGGACGACGAAATCAGCGTCCCCCGCCGCCTCGGAGAAGTCGCCGTCGGCGGCCTCAAGGACCCTGGATCAAGTCCTGAGCGATCTCCACCTGGCGTCGCGGGATGCGGGGGAGTACCGCGTGCGCATCCTCGCGGACGAGGACCGCGTGACACAGCAGCTCCCCCTCTGCCAGGCGGACGGGGTGGTATGGACGCGCACGGTGCCTGGCCGTGCCGAAACTTTGAAGATCACCGATCAGTTGCGCCTCAAAGGGTGGGTGATCGATGACCAGGGCCTCATCGAGGCCACGTCGGGAACGTGGACCATCATGTTCCGCCCTGCGCCGCTGCCCAAGGAGCTCGTGGCGAAAGCCGGTCCGAACAAAGGCCTGATCCAAGTCGGGGTTCTCGGGAAGTGTTACCGGCCCTGACCGGCCGTCCTGCGGCCCGGGTGCTTGCCAGGGTGGGCTTGATCCGCTTTGACGGACATCGAAGATCAGGGGCTTCGGCCCCGGAAGGATGATGTCCATCATGGAGAGCATGGGGAAGAAGAAGCCGC
>NZ_JBFAKH010000103.1:0-21540 GCF_040655635.1 Streptomyces sp. NPDC050388 | reverse complement strand
CCCGGCGGCTCGCTCGTGTTTCTGGCCGTCGCCGTGGTCGTCCTGGTGGCACTTTCGGTCGATCTCGACCGGTGGTGGCTGCTTCCCCTGCGCCGTCTGAGGCTCCGTGTGTGGGGGCACCCGTTCTTCGGCAGTGAGCGGGGGGACCGCGTGCCGGTCGCCGCCAGCGTGGAACTGCTGGAACGCTCCCTCGCCTGGCAGACCGCCTCCCCGGTGGTCCGGTCGGGTCTGCTGGACCACTGGGAGGAAGACGACTGGCGCATCCTCCTGTACTCGGGTGTGTACGGGACGCGGGAGAACGCACGACCAGTGTCCGTGGTCTTCGCCCTGGACGCCACCGCCAGCCGCGACACCCCCGATGATCCCGCTGTCCGCGTCAGCTTCGTCGACGCGGACAGCGGGGAGCCGGTGGCGCAGAAGATGCTGAACGCGGTTTCTTCACGCCGGGCTCTGCCGACTGTCGGCTGAGCAGCCGGACCACCGGCTCCGGCTCCAGAGGTTCGCCGGACCGGCACCCTGTGGCTCACCGCCCCCTGCCCACGGCCTCGCAGGCGGCGGTGAGCCGTTCACCGCCACGGGGCTGGCCCCCTCCGGCGGCACGGCATCAGGGCGTGTGCCGCAAGCGGATCCCGATAGTGAGACGATCTTGATTCATGGCGCGTGGAGATCCGACGGACGAGTGATGGATCGAGCTCACCGTGTTCGAGGTCGGAGCTTCACCCCCGGTCCTGCACGCCGGAGGACGAGGCTTTCAAACGTCCGAGGCGGTGCTCCGCTCCCTCCAGAGAATCCTGCGGAAGCACTTCGTCGTCTGTTCGAGCAACGGGCACCAGCCAAGGACGCGTACACGTACGACGGCCGCACGGACGGGGTCCACGCCCTCAACCGCCAGGCACTCGTCGCTCCGCACTCGCGACAGTCCCGTCGCGAGGCGCGAGCCGGAGCCGAACAGAACCGGCACAAGGTAGACGACGACCTGGTCGATGAGACCGAGCCGCAGGGCCCGGCCGCTGGCCGGCATACTCCTGAGCAACCTCGACACTGCCGATGAACGTGCACGGCGCCGTGCCACTGACGCCCGCGGGGTCCGGCACTCGTCGTCACCACCGGGAAAGGTCCAACGGACGTCTCCGTGCCTCACCAGCCGGAGGGGGCCGACTTCATCGTGGTCGTCGGCGATGAAGCCGTCCAGCGAGACTGCGGTGCCCGCTGTCCTGGCTGTGCACGATCTGGATCTGGTTGCCGCTGTGCTTGATTCGCTTTGACGGACATCCGAGATCGGCGGGGCTTTCGTGAACGCCACGAAGCAGCCAAGCAGGACACATGGCCCACGTGATTCGCACCGCCCCGCCGAAAAACCCCGCAACCATGGCCGATACGTGCCCGCCTCGGCAGACGGTCTTCCTCTCGCCCGGGCCACCGGCTTGTCGCATGCCCCCCTTTCCCTTCCGCCTCCCGTGACAAGCCATGCCGAAACAGGCCAGGGCCGCACACCGGCACGGTGCGCCATTCTGCTGACCGGTGAGAACGGCTGAAGCCGGCCTGTCCCCGTACCCTGGCGGCATGCGCGTGCGCCCCACTGTGAGCTGGCTCCCTGCCGAGGACCTGCCGCCGGGCACCACAGATCTGGAGCCGGTCGCCGATGTGCTGAGCGCCGGCGGTGTGCTGGTGCTCAGCGGGGCGGGCATCTCCACGGAGTCGGGTATCCCCGACTACCGGGGCGAGGGCGGGAGCCTGAGCCGGCACACCCCGATGACCTACCAGGACTTCACAGCCGACGCCCGGGCTCGGCGCCGGTACTGGGCGCGCAGCCACCTCGGCCGGCGCGTCTTCGCCCGCGCCCGCCCCAACGCCGGGCACCGGGCCGTGGCCGCGTTCGGGCGGCACGGCCTGCTCTCGGGTGTGATCACCCAGAACGTCGACGGCTTGCACCAGGTCGCCGGCAGCGAGGGCGTCGTGGAACTCCACGGAAGCCTGGGCCGGGTCGTCTGCCTTTCCTGCGGCGCCTTCAGCCCGCGCCGCGAACTCGCCCGGCGGCTGGAGGAGGCCAACGTGGGCTTCGAGCCGGTGGCCGCCGGAATCAACCCGGACGGTGACGCCGACCTCACCGACGAACAGGTCGGGGACTTTCGCGTGCTGCCCTGTGCGGTCTGCGGCGGCATTCTTAAACCGGACGTGGTGTTCTTCGGCGAAACCGTCCCGCCGCAGCGGGTCGAGCACTGCCGCCACATGGTCCGTGAGGCAGCCTCGTTGCTGGTCCTGGGCTCCTCACTGACGGTGATGTCCGGGCTCCGGTTCGTCCGCCAGGCAGCCCAGGCCGGGAAGCCGATACTGATCGTCAACCGAGACCCGACCCGGGGCGACCGGCACGCCCTCACCCGGGTCGCACTCCCCCTGGGGACGGCTCTCATCACCGTGGCCGACCGACTGAACATCCCCGTCGAGGGCCAGGCGACGGCCTCCGGGTGAGGCCGTGACGGTGGTGGAGCGCCACCGGCCGGACGCGGGGGCGTGGGCGCCGGCTCCGTGGCGGCCGGGACGGCGGCGGAGAGGCGTTCTGCGGCGAGTTGGGCGCGCGGCGCCGGGGGCGGGCTGCCGTCCGCGCGAGGGGGCTTGGTAGGGACGGGTCCGGTGCCCAGTGGGCGGCGGTCGGTCATCGCCCGATTCTCCCCGCCGCCGGAATCTTCTTCCTCACCGCTCGGTCGGCTGCTCCGGCCCGGCCCAATGTGCGCGCGTGGCGCGCGTGCGAGGCGGTGAACTCCGGGCAGCACCAGGCGGTGCTCCTGGCGGCGGCGCTGCCCGGTCCGGAGCAGGGCCCGCCGGGACCCGGCGGAACCGGGCGGTCCTGCCCGTAGAGGTCCCGTACCGGGGTCTCCTGGGGAAGTAGTCGGCGCGCCCGGCCCCCCTTGGCCAAGCCTGTGACGTGTGGGTTTTCCGGTCAGGGCCGGATCGGTGAGGCGCCCTGCGAAACACCTTGTGGGGCGCCCCGGAGAGTGCCGTGCCGGGCGCCTTGGGCGGCGTCTTGGCAGATGCCCTCGCCGCCGGCCCCGCGCTGCGCGCTCCTCGCACTCGTGCGTTTCGCACGTTCCGTCCCCGCTTCGCCGCTACGGAAGCTCAACTGGCCAACCAGACAGCAGGGTTGTGAGTGCTCGCGGCATGATGCCTCGAATGGAATCGATGAATGGCACGCCGGATCGGCCCCGAACGAGCTGGGGAGTCTTCGCCCAACGAAATTTCCGCCTGCTCTGGATGGGCGAGACCGTGAGCGGGCTGGGCAACGGCATCACTGCGGTGGCCCTGCCGCTGATCGCGGTCGTCGTGCTGGACGCCAACTCCACCGCCGTCGGTCTGATCGCTGCGGCGGTTTGGCTGCCCTGGCTGCTGGTGGGTCTGCCGGTGGGCGCATGGGTGGACCGGACGCGTAAACGGCCACTGATGATCGCATGCGATCTGGTGTCCGCCGCGGCGCTGGTGAGCATTCCGCTGGCAGCGTGGCTCGACGCGCTCACCTTCCGGCACCTGGTCGTGGTCGCGCTGGTCTGCGGCACCGCGGCGGTGTGCTTCAACACCGCCTACCACTCGTACATCCACATCGTGCTCGACGGCCGCGATCTGCTGGAGGGCAACGCCAAGCTGCAGGGCAGTGAGGCCGCCACCCAGGTGGCCGGGCCGGGGGTGGCGGGGCTGCTCGCCCAGGGGTTCGGCGCGGTCACCGCACTCGTGGCCGATGCGGCAACGTTCCTGGTCTCCGCCATCTGCCTGAAGCGGATCGGGGTCGTCGAGCCGGACCGCATTCCCGACGAGGAACGTGCCCCCCTCCGACAGCAGGTCATCGAAGGGCTCCGCTTCGTGGGCCGGGATCGGTACCTGCGGCCGATGGTCACGTGGGGCGCCGTGATCAACATGGCGCTGATGGGATACCAGGCGGTCCAGGTCGTGTTCCTGGTCCGCACCGTCGGCCTGAACCCGGCCATGGTCGGGCTGCTGCTGGCCAGCGGCAGCACCGGCGGCATCGTGGGCGCGCTGGTGGCCACCAGGGTCAGTCGGCGGTTCGGCACCGCACGCGGGCTGCTTCTCCTGCAGATCGCCACCGCGCCGTTCGCGCTGCTGTTGCCGATGACCACGGCGGGGCCGGGGCTGCTGCTGTTCGCGATGGGAGCCTTCTTCGTCGGGATCGGCATCTCCGTGGCCAACGTCGTGGTCGGCAGCTTCCGGCAGACCTACTGCCCGCCGCACATGCTCGGCCGGGTCGTGGCGACGGCCATGGTGATCAACCACAGCACCATCCCGATCGGCTCTCTGCTCGGCGGCGTGCTCGGCGACGCCGTCGGGTACCGGCCAGCCATGTGGCTCATGACGAGTGTCGTCGCGGCCTGCTGGCTCGTCCTCGCCACGAGCCCGATGCGCCGCGAGCGCGACCTGCCGCAGACCCATGAGCAGAAGCAGATGCACGCCAAGGACTGAAGAGGGGCGCGAGGGGCCGCCTGTTCGCATCACGTGGTTGCCGGTCGGTATGACGGGGAGTGCGTTGCCGCTGGTCCCGGGGTGTGCGGGTGGTGTGCTGGCAGGGCGGGCGGTGGGAAGCGGGCAGTGTCACCTTCTGCGGTGTGGGCTTCGGGTTGTAGCGGGTTCCTGCCGGGCGTTCTCAGGAATCACGGCCGTGGCCAGGGGCGCCCTCGTCGGTGCTCGACGGCTGTGTTGAAGCGGCGCAGGTAGGTCACGAAGGCGTCGAAATCCTCGTCCGGCCAGTCCTCGAGCAGTGCGCCGAAGGCTTCCCGCAGCGCGGCCCGGTGGTCGTGCAGCTGCTTCTCGCCGAGCTCGGTGACCCGGAACTTCCGGGCCATCCCGCCCCCGGGGTCGGGTATCCGTTCGACCAGGCCCGCCCTCATGGCTGCGGCGGTCTGCCGGTGAACCGTGGAGACGTCGAGCTCGAAGGCGTCGCTGAGTTCGCCCACCGACATGGGGCCCTGCGCGAGGAGGCGGCTGAGCAGCACGTACGCGCTGCGCTCGAGCCCCTCGGTGTGCCGACCGGTCAGGTTGTGGAGGGTGTAGCGGGTCAGCAGCATGTGCTCGTACGCGAGCTCGTCGATCGGTCTCGGCATGGCTTCCTCGCTCCCCTGGTCCATCCTCGCACGCGGCAATTCAACCCCCCGGCATGGGTAGACGCAAAACGTTTGTATGATGCAAAAGATTTGTATGACGCAAACCTCGTGTGAGGGAGCTCGGCGCCCCGCTGCTCCTGACGCCTTCTCCGTGGAGACCCCTCTTGGACACAACGCGCAGCGCCCCACGCACGAACGTGGTGATCGCCACCCTCGCACTCGTGGGCACGGTCGCGGCGATGATGCAGACCCTCATCACGCCCCTTCTCGCCGAGCTGCCGCGCATCCTGCACGCCACCCCCTCCGACACCGCCTGGGCCGTCACCGTCACTCTCCTGGTGGGCGCGGTCTTCATGCCGGTCGCCGGCCGCCTGGGAGACATGGTCGGCAAGCGGCGCATGATCCTCGTCTGCCTGGCGCCCCTGGTGGTCGGCTCCGCCGTCTGCGCGCTGGCCTCCTCCG
This sequence comes from Streptomyces sp. NPDC050388, assembly GCF_040655635.1. Taxonomy (NCBI): domain Bacteria; kingdom Bacillati; phylum Actinomycetota; class Actinomycetes; order Kitasatosporales; family Streptomycetaceae; genus Streptomyces; species Streptomyces sp. NPDC050388. The sequence continues at coordinate 15,976 of NZ_JBFAKH010000103.1, read as the reverse complement.
TCATACCCATGATCGTCGGTCGGGGTCTGCAGGGCATGGGGCTGGGCATCGTCGCGCTCTGCGTCTCACTGCTCCGCGACACCGTTCCGCCGGAGAAGCTCAGCACCTCCGTCGCCCTGATCAGCGCCTCCCTGGGCATCGGCAGCGGCCTGGGCCTGCCGGTGGCCGCCGCGGTCGCGCAGTTCGCCAGCTGGCGTGTCATGTTCTGGGCCACCGCCGTCATCGGCGTGCTTCTCGCCCTGGCCATCCTCAAGGTGGTGCCAAAGGGCACCACCGGCGCCGCCGGCCAGCGCTTCGACCTGCCCGGCACCATCGCCCTCGCCATCGGCCTCGTCTGCTTCCTGCTGGCCGTCTCCAAGGGCGCCGACTGGGGCTGGACCGCCGCCCCGACCCTCATCTGCTTCACCGGCGCCGTGATCGCCCTGCCGGCATGGGGCTGGTGGGAGCTGCGTACCCGCGACCCCCTGGTCGACCTCCGGACCGCCGCCCGCCCGCAGGTGCTCCTCACCAATACGGCGTCGATCTTCACCGGCATCGGCATGTACGCCACGATGCTGGTCACTCCGCAGATCCTCATGCTGCCCACCGAGACCGGTTACGGCCTGGGCCAGTCGATGCTCGCCACCGGCCTGTGGATGCTGCCCGGCGGCCTCATCCAGGTCTTCCTCTCGCCCGTCGGAGGCAAGCTGATCAACTCCCGCGGAGCCAAGTTCACCCTCATACTGGGAGCCTCGGTCATCGCCGTCGGCTACGCCGCGGCCCTGCTCCTCATGGGCACCGCGCCAGGCCTGATGACCGCCCACATGATCATCAAGGGCGGTGTGGGCATCGCCTACGGCGCCATGCCCGCCCTCATCATGGGCGTCGTCCCACGCAGCCAGACCTCCACGGCCAACAGCTTCAACTCGCTGATGCGCTCGCTGGGCAGCTCCATCGGTGCCGCCGTGATCGGTGTGACCCTCGCCCAGATGACCACCGTGACCGGCAACCACGCCCTGGTGTCCGAGGGAGGCTTCCGCATCGGCCTGGTGATCGGCTGCGGTGTCGGCATCATCGCCGCGGTGATCTCCGTCGCCATCCCCCGGGCGCCGCGCCAGGAAAACGCCGGGAGGACCACTGGCCGGAGCCGCGAGCCGAAGGCCGCCACCGGCTGACCGGACACCACCCGAACCCCCGGGCGGGGATCGACGGAGCTTCTCTACCAGGCCCGGCCCCCAGGACGCTCGTCGCGGGGGCCTGACTGTGTACTTCACTGACCATCCGATTCACCACCCGTCCGGCCGGCGGAGCATCAGGCCCATTCCACCCCCAGCTCTGCGAGGGCGGCTGTCCAGTAGCGGTTTTTCTGATCAGTAGTTGGTGGTCTGGCCTGCGCTGATCAGTTTGGTGTGCGTCGGTGGGTGGGGGATTGCAGTGTGAACCGCTCCGGGTCTGATGGAGGCTCCACCGAATCCGGAGCGGTTCAGGCCTCAGCCTGGCCGCCTTTGGCGCCGCAAGAACCAAGGGGCACCTACCTCCAGGCCCGCTACAAACGGCTCACCGCCCGCCGCGGCCCGCTCAAGGCCCTGGTCGCCGTCGAGCACTCGATCATCACCGCGATCTGGCACATGCTCACCGACGACGTTCCCCACCACGAGCTCGGCGGCACCTACTTCACCCAGCGCGACCCCGAACGCGCCACCCGCCGAGCGATCAACGCGCTCAACCAGCTCGGCTACACCGTCACCCTCAACCCCATCGAAGACGCGGCCTGAACGACCAGCGCCAGCACCCCCGGCGGCCAGCACGGCCACCGGGCACCCGACCCTGCCCGCACCCACCCTGACCTGCTGCCCTTTACGCGTCAGAGCACAGGCACGCGAGCGGGCGGCGGGCCGGTCGTCATGGTTTCCAGGTGCGCAGGAAGGAAGCGATGCGGGCGGCGGTGGTGGTCGGGCTGTTCAGCTCGTGGGCGAGTGCGGTGAGTTGCTCGCGGGTGGGGTTGACGGGGACGTTGCTGGCCTCGAGGTACATGACGGCGACTGCGCAGGCAACCGTCAGGTTCGACCGTTCCAGCCAGCGGCAGCGGCCGAGTGTGTGCACGAGGGCAGCGGCCCGTGCGTAGGGGCCGTCGTAGACGGGGTGGTCGAGGAGCTCGCCGCGGTGGCGCGCGACAGCGGCGATCGGCACACCGTAGTCGTCCACGCCGGGGTCCCGGCGACCTGCTCGTTCGGCGACCTCGAGGATCCAGGATTCGTCGATGTGCAGGATCACGCGACGGCGCCGGGCTTCAGCTGGTCGTACGGGGCGTCGAGCTGCTGCTCCAGGTCGTCGAGGAAGGCGCCGTGCTCGGTGATGAGCCGCTGGGCGGCCGCCATGCCGGCGGCGCGGGCCCCGGTGGTGTCCTCGATGATGAGCCGTTCGACGTACCGGTTGAAGTCCAGGCCGCGGGCTGCGGCGGCGTCCTTGCCGGCGGCGAGCACATCGGGCTCCAGCCGGACCTGAGTCTGCTTCTTCGAGACAGTCACACCTACATGGTAGCAGGGTGGTAGCAGGCAGCGCCGGAACGGCTGCAATGCGGGCCAGTCGCCCGCTCCCGGCGAAGGCGCATCGCCCCACGAATCTGCGCGGTGAAGTGCTGAGGTCCCAATGAATCTGCTGGAGAAGCGGAGCCGAGACCACACACGAGAGCTTTGGTCCCATTTGGCCTTGGCCGAAGCGGGCAGGGCTGCTCCGGGGTGGGGCGGCTGCATCGGGTCGATTGCTCCACCAGACGTCAGCGTGCGGTCACAGGTGACACCGCTGCACCCACATGAAGGCCGGGCCGATCACTCCGGTGCCCATGCCGTAGCAGGCACCGCGCCGCATGTAGGTCAGTGCAGTGCGCCGGCGGCGGGCGATTGTCGGCGCACCCGCGTATGTGGCTCGGGCAGGTTCTTCGTGGCTGGAGATCATCCCGCTGTGGGGCGTTGGCATGGTCCTCTTCGAAGACGTTCGCCAAGATCCGCGCCGGATCCAGCGCCCGAGGGACCGCCCCCGAGCGCTCGACGCCCGTGCCGCGCACCGTATACGCGAACACCTCCTCGCCCCGCTCCGCTGCCGCCAGGTGGAACACCACCAGGCCGCCGCTGCCCCGCTCCGCCCACGCCCACAGCACCACGGCCCGTCTGTCGCGCGAGACGGCGGACACGGGGAGGCGAAGAAGCCGCGGGGCGACGACGTCCGCGGGCCCGGATCGAAGCCGAACGCCCACCCGGAGCACGTTCGGCCCACCGACACGCCCCGGTCCTCCCACCTCGATGGTGTCTTGTGCCGCGGGGAGATGTCAGTGAGGTGGGGGATGCTGGGCGCTCACGTCACCGAGGCAGGGAGCCTTCAGATGTCGATCCGTGTTGCCGGCCGTCGCCGTGCGATGGCGTCGCTGACCGCCGCGTTCCCCGGTGCGGAGATCATCGATGTGACCTCCAGGGCGCCGCAGCCGTGGGTGCGGCTGAGTCCGTTCTACCCGCACGGCGGCATCCCGGTCCCCTACTGCGACGGTGTGACCGGCCAGTCGGTGGAGGGGATCTGGCAGGCCCTCAAGGTTTTCCGGCAGTCCGACGTCGACCCGGCGAAGCTCGAGATCACGGCGATGAAGGGACTGAAGCGGACGGTGCGCCGGTACGGCCCCGTCCAGGGGCACCGCACCGGTCTGCACGGCGACCGGCTGCTGCCCTATGAGACGGCCCGGCGCCGGATCTACCTGCCGGCCTACCGATGGGTCCTCGAGCACCGCGTGGCAGATCTGGTCGAGCGGCTCCGCGACAAGCAGGATGTCGTCCTCCTGGACTACACCACCAACGGCGACGTCGCCGATCCCGCCACCCCGCTCTCCCACGCCGCGCTCATCCAGCTGTACATAGAAGGCCGCTGGCCCCGAGAGGATGAGACAGATGCTTCCGGCGTGGTCAGTGATCGAATGTGATGAGTGAGCTGGTGAGGGGGGCGCCGGGGTCAAGCCTGTGGGGCTCGTAAAGTCGTCGCCGCAGGTCGGGACGGTGGAGCGTTCTCGGCTGGGACCATGTCCGCCGTGATCCTCTCCAGGCGGTACACGGTGGTTCGCAAGCCGCCGTCCGTTCCCAGGGTGCCGCCGCGCCGCGGCACTTGCTGGGACGCCGGGCTGCTCGTGCTGCGGCACGAGAACGCGGTGCTGCGCCGGCAGTGGAAGGGTCCGGTCCGCTCCGAGCCCGCGGACCGGTTCCGGTGCGCGGCGCTGGCCGCGCTGCTGCCCCGGCGGCTTTGGCGCCCGGTCTTCCCGGTCACCCCGGCGCGCTCCTGGCCCGGCACCGCCGGTGCAGCGCCGCCCAGGGGGGACCACAGCAGACGGCGCCCGCGCACCGGACGGCCGCCGACCAGGGAGGCGATCAAAAAGCTCATCCCGCGTCCGGCGCGGGAGAACCCCCGGTGGGGCAGGAGGATCCAGGGCGGGCCGGCCCGGCCACCCCGTCGTCGCCTGGACGGTCCGGGAAATCCTCCACGCCGCGGGCCTCGACCCGGCCCCGCGCCGCTTTGGCCCCACCCGGCGCGAGGTCCTCCCCGCCCGGGCCGAAGGGAACATCGCCCGCGCCTTCCCGCCCAGCGACACCGCGCCGGGCAGCGGGCGGTACCCGCCGGCGTTGCTCGAGCACGGCCCGGATGCCTAGCACCGGCGGCACCGCCCACCCGGCACGGGCCGTCCACCCGGCACGCATCCTCGCCGCCGACCCGGGCACGCGCTGGCAGTCACTGCGCTTCCTGTCGCGCGACCGCGATGACACAGACGGCGAGGCGTTCGACGCGGTCGTCGCAGCCGACGAGACGGAGATCCTCCAGAGCGCGCCGCGAGTGCCGCGGAGGAACGCCCACGGCGGGAGGACCACCGGCAGCATCCGGCGTGCGGCCCTCGAGCCCGTTCTCATCAGGGGCGAGGCTCACGCCCGGCAGGTCTGGCCGCCTGCCGGCGGCACTGCCACGCCCACCGACCTCACCAGGCCCGACGGCGACTACCGCCCGATGCCAGGGAACGGCCCGACGCCACCGTGCACGACCTCGACGCCCGCCGAGTGCTGCGGAACCAGATCCTCGGCGGCGTGATCGGCGCGTACCGCTACACCGCTTGACCGGCGACGATGACTTTTCGAGCGGCACAGGCGGCACTCCCCACGACGACCGCGACCGCAGCCACCGGATACCGCACACATCGTCGCGACCCGGCGCGGTGACCGCACCGGGGGATGTCGCACAGGAGCACCGCCCCTGCCCGTGCGAACCGGCGGCCTGACCTACGTCCCCGCGTGGACGTACGCCGCCCAGATGTGCGGCCGGTCCGGGATACGGCGCCGTAGCTGGCGAACCGTGTGGTGCAGGGCGTGCGCGGTACTGACACTGTCGGCGGCCGTCGTACGGCGATAGAAGTCCCGCGTCATGTGATCCGCATGTGTGCTATCGATCTTCCACAGCGTGCCGACTGCCGTCGGAAAGCCCGCCAGCAGAAATGAACTCGTGATGTGGATGGCCTCATCCGTGAGGCGTTCGGCGGTGCGGGCGGTGCCGCAGGCCGCCAGGAAGGCGAGCTGCGCCGAGCGGGGGCGGGCGCGGCAGATCTCCAGGACCGAGACCGGCTCGCCGCTCGGCAGGTGCAGGAGGGCACCGGAGGGCTCCCCCGGGTCGGTGGCGGCGTGGCAGCCGAAGTGGGCCCAGGAGGCGTCGTGGAGTGCGGTGAGCACGGCCTCGCGGGTGGCTGCCTGGCCGATCAACGGCTGGTGCGAGCCCAGGAGTTCGGCCGCGTAGTCGGCGGCCGCCGCTACTCCGGGGAGGTCGTCCTCGGGTGCGGCTACCAGCAGGGCGCTGCCGTGGTCGGCCGTGTCGCGCTGCCGGGTGCGGGCGCGGGCGTATGCCAGGGTCTGCAGGCCCGGTACGTATGACGACACCACGGCGTCGAGGGCGGCGCCGCAGCCGTCGAGTTCGCAGTCGGGTGCCGTGCACTGGGCCGCGTGCAGGGGCAGGGCGCTGAAGGGGCCGGTGGGGACCCACCAGATGCGTGGCCACGCGGCGTGGCGGGGGATGGGAGTCGCCGAACCGGCTAGCTCCAGCACCGGGCGCACGATCTTGTGCCAGGTCCAGACGAGCGTCTCGCGGACCGTGTTCCCGGCCGTGACCAGTTGGAGCGGGGACGGGCGGGACACGCCTTGCGCGTTGATGGCGTCCACCGCGTCGCGCAGCCGCCGTGCCGTGTCGGTGATCTCGTCGGGCTTGACGTCCAGGTGCAGGGCGGTGATCGACCGGGACGTGACGACCAGGGCGTGGCAGAGGAACCTGCCGTGGTTGAGGACAGCGACCGGGCCGTCGGCGGCGAGGGCGCGCAACTCCCGTGCGGTGAGCGGACGTAGGAAGCCCTCGAAGCCAGGTTGGGTGCGGATACGCCGTACCAGTTCGTCGAGTTCGTTGGATGCGCGCAGGCCCGCCAGCCGGGCCCACTCGGCGTCACCGGCCGCGGCCGCCGTCTCGGGTTCCGCGTCGAGTTGTTCGGTCAGCCGCTCGAACTCGTCGGCCAGCCCGGGGTGTACGGAACGCAGGTCGCCGATGTCGGCGCGGGCCTCGATCCGCCGGGCCAGCAGCAGACCGCGGCCGCGCTCCAGGAGCTCCACGACGCGGTCGACCTCGGGGCCTTCGACCGTGCGCTCCAGAGTGCCGAGTTCGGGCGGACTCTGCCCCGCCTCCACCGCGCGTACTGCCTGCTCCAGGGCCTCCAGCCGGGCGGGGATCCGGGCGGCCAGCTCGGCTCCGACGAGGTGGGCGAGGATCAGCTCGACGATCGACCTGATGTCCCCCTCGAACGTCGACAGACCGTGCTCGGCGGACGCCTGGTCGCTGCCCCGGTCGGTGATGCCTGCCATGGCCTCGACGGCCGCTTCGAGATGCGACAGGGCCACGTCGGACTGCCCCCGGCCTGCCGCACCGGCCGCGGCGCCGATCTCGCCGTGGGCCCGCATCCAGACCGGGATCCCGGGGCCGCTCCACGCGCCGGGGACCTCGATGCCTTCGAGGCGGGCCCGGATGGGCGCGAGGAGGGAGTCGAGGAAGCCCTCCGGGCTGCCGGGTGCCCCCGAAGGGCGCGGGGCAGCGCTCGTGGTGGCGGTCACCTCCGGGAGGTGGTCTCGGCCGATGAAGTCGAGGAACATGCGCATCGTGGCGCCCTCGTCGACCGGGGATCCCTCCGGCGTCTCCTCCGAAAGGACATGGCTCAACTCGCCCGCCTCGGCCAGCAGCGCATCGGCCCGGTCCGGTTCGGTGGCCCGGAGCGCGACGGCTCTCTGCGCGAGCGCCCGGACGAGTGTCATCGCGGTCATCGGCCGTATCGGGTGTCCGGCGGGGGACTTGGCGAAGGTCGCCCGGCACTGGTCGACCACGGCGTCGCTGAGGTCCGCACGCGGGCCGCCCCCGGGTCCCACGGTCTCGACGAGGTCGGCATAGGCGTCGCCCATCAGGTCGTACCAGGGCAGGCCGTCCCCGGCGGGCGCGGCGCGTGTGACGTCCCGCATGCGGTGGGCGATCTGCCGGGCCCGTTCCAGCTGGGCCGGTTCATGGCCGAACAGGTAGTTCTGGAGGGCGTTGTGGAGCTCGGTGTGGGCCGACAGCAGCTCCCTGTCGGTCTCGGACAGCAGCAGGTCGCTGGGCGCGGGCTCCGTCTCGACCGCCGGAATGCCTGGTGCGTCCGGCGCCGAGGCGAGCAGGGCCGCCGCCTCGCGTGCGCCCTCCACGTCGAACTTGCCGATCGACAGGGTGGTGAGCGCGTCCGCGAGGATCCGGTCGAACTCGCCCGGGAGGTCGGACGCGTTGGCCCGGGCCTCGCGCAGCAGCTCGACGATCTCTTCGAGCGTGTCAGGGTCGTAGGACCGGGCGGTCAGGGCGGACAGGGCGCTGCCGAGCACGGCGGCGAGGTAGGGGCGCAAGGTGTCGTCGTCCTCGTCGAGGCCCTCGAAGAGCTCCCGGATGATCCCGATGTCGGCTTCGAGGGTCTCGGGGCCTTCCAGGCGTACGTCGTCCATGCGGGCCAGCTTCGCCACCAGCGCATGTGTCTCCTCGTCCGGAACGTCTCCTGTCGTGGCCGACATGACGGCGACGGGCAGCGCGAGCGCGAAAATGCCCCGCCGCAGCAGCTCCGTCGCCTGGAACCCGGCCGGGGCGCCGGCCGCCACTTCCTCGGTCAGTTCCCGGGACTCCGCCGCAAGCAGATCGGCCCGGTCTGGCTCACTGTCGCGCAGGGCCTCGGCCCGCAGCCCGGTGAGCGCGGCCAGTACGGCGACGTAGGCGTGGCGGTGCGGCCGGTCGGCGGGGACGGCGGCGAGGGCGGTGCGGTAGCGGGCGACCCGCTCGTCGGAGGTGTCGTCGGGCTCGAATCCGACGGCTAGGCCGACGAGTTCGAGGTCGATATCCACGGGGTCGCCGTCGCGTGCGGCACGCTCTCGGGCCCGCTCGGAGAAGCGGCCGAGGAGCGGCCCGACCCGCTCCAGGTCGAGGGGGGCCTCGCCGCGGGTAAGGTCCTGCAACTCCCGGTAGGAGGAGAGCATTTCACGGTACTCGTCGCTCAACGCCCCGGCCGAATCGAGGAGTTCCATGGCCTCCAGGGCCGTCGCCTCGTCCTCGCGCTCCCCCGCGAGGCCCGCGAGCGCCCGTCCGAGGGCGATGGTGACCTGCGGGTGCGCAGGATGGCCGGCGGGGGTGTCGGCGAGGGCCGCGCGCAGCCGTCGTACGGCGCAGGCGATACGGCCCACGTCGTGCTCGGCGATGCCCGCTTCGGCGATCGCCGTGCCGATGTGCAGGTCGCGTTCGCCGGGCCAGGTGACGGGCTGGGCATCCAGCAGGCGCAGGAAGCGCAGCCCCTCGACGGTCTCCGGGGTGAGCGTGCCGTCAGGCATGGCCGCGACCAGCCGTTCCACGAGGGCGAGTCGGGGTGTGCCGAGCAGCCGGGCGGAATCCACCACCGTGCGCAGGGTGGTTGCGGCGAGGTCCCGCGCCCCGTCGACGTCGAACAGGCCAGGCTCGACGGAGACGAGCCGGGTGTACACCGCCCGCCCGTACCGGGCCGCGGCGGCCAGCCCGTCCGGTTCCGCCGCCGACTGGAAGCGGATCAGGTGGAGGTCGTGGGCTTGGACGGCCAACTGCAGGAATCCCGCATGGTCTTCGGCCTTCACGTACTCGAACGCCGTGTCCGACCAGACGAGCGCATGCTCGAGCGCGGAGGTCCGCTCCTGCTGCGGCCCGCCGGTCACGGCATCGGCGTACGTCGCGCTCATCAGATGCGCGAACCGCGCCTCGTGGGACGGATCGGCGGGGGCGAAGCCCTGCCTCAACTCCTCGGGAAACCGGTCGCTGTCGGGCATACGCCGGCACAGGAAGCCGAAGACACCGAATACGACGGTCAGGTTCTGTGTCGCTTCGGGGTCCTCGGCGCCCTGGTGGCGGAACCAGAAGGTCCAGAAGACGTCGGCCAGCGCGCCGAGGTCGATCGAGCCCTCGGGCGAGGGCGCCGCCTGCCGCAGCAGGGCCAGCGCGTCGGCCACCGCGTCCTGATCACGCAGAGGTGCGGGATCACGGGCGTTCTGGGCCGTAACGAGACGTGCGACCACTCGTTCTCGAAGCTCGGACATCATTCTCTAGACTAGTCTGACCGCCTGTCAGGGGGCAGTGGTTCTCAGGACTTTCAGGGAGGCCGGCGTGGGGGACGGGTCGAAAGCGCGCAGGGTGTACGGGGACGCCGTGGAATACCTGTGCCGCAATGTCGAGGGGCTGCGTCCGCTGATCGACCCCGGCGTCTGGGAGTCGGCCTTCCCGGTCGTCCGGGACGCGGATCCGGCCGGCGCGGAGTGGCGGGACGCCGTACGCGCGCTGCACGTCGCGGTCGAGGAGGCCGGGGTCCCGAACGGGCTCGGACTGCCCACCGTCATGGGCGTGGGCGACTGGCCCGGCGACGCCACACCGCTCTCCGTCGGCTGGGTCTGCCCATCGAATCGCTGTGGCCGGGTCGAACTGCGGGACGGAACCTCGGCTGCGACACCGGCCTGCGCTCTGGGCGGGGGACCGATGCGCCTCGTGGACGGCTGACGCCGATGGGGCTCCTCGTCGAACTGCACAAGCGCATCCCCGACGGCTGGTTCCTGCGGCGGCTGCTGCCCGCCGCGCTGTTCGTGGTGGTCGCGGTCGTCGGCGGCGGGGAGCTGGGCCACACGCACTGGAACGGCGTCGGCCTCGCCCGCGAGCGGATCGCCGGCGCGCTGCGGACGGACGGTGGCCTGTCCGCGGACACCGTCGCCTCGCTCGTGCTCTTCGCGGTACCGGTGGTGGGAGCCGCGTTCGCGGTGCCGTATGCCGCGGTCGCGATCGGCGCGCTGGCATCGGGGGCCTGGCCGTGGTGGCTGATGCCGGTGGGCCGGCGGCTGAAGGCATGGCGGACGCGGCGCTGGGTGGAGCCGGACACCCTGGCCAGGCAGTCCGTACGGGCCCGCGCCAACGGGCACGCGCTGCGCGCCGACCGCCTCGACATGCGAGCGGCCCGCGCCAGAGCCGCCGGGGAGCCCAGGTCGCCGACCTGGACGGGCGACCGGTTCCGCCGCACCGAGGAGAACGTCACAGCGGCCACGGGCGGCGATGTCGTCCGCGGCTGGACCGCGCTCCTGCTGGGTGCGGCCGACCCGCCCCGCGCCGCACTCGCCGAGACTCGTGACGCCTACGACGCGGCCTGCGAAGGCCTCGCCTGGAGCGCGGCGTTCACGGTCCTGGGCGCCTGGTGGTGGCCCGCCGCCCCGGTCGGTGTCCTGCTGGGTCTCACCTCCTGGCGCTCGCTGCGTCACGCGGTGCATGCACTGTGCCGCACGACGGAGGCAGTGTTTACCCTGCGCGAGACGGACCAGCCGCCGACCCAGCCCTGAAACCTTCCCCTTGCCGCACTTCACTGCCCGGGCGGCCCCGCCTGAACCAGTCCCGTCTGGTAGGCGATGAGGACCAGTTGGGCCCTGCTGACTGGCAGTCGCGTGTTCGAGTGTCGTGGATTCTCAGTCGCTGAGGGAGGCCAATGTCACGGTCAGTCACAGGAATCCAGGCCAAGGCGGAGAATACGCGACAGCTTGATACGCGACTCTGCCAGTACGATACCCAGAGACGTTCAGTATGGTGGTCGCGATGGCTGGCGACGTGCCGGTCTGCGCGGCTCGCATGGAACTGCACCCAGGAACCGACTTCGCCAGTTTGTGGGGGTGGAGGGACGCTTCCTGCGTGGCGAGGCCGCGGCATCTACCGAGCGCTGGTCGCCCACCGGGCCCGTATCGCCGCCGGGTTGGGTCACCGCTACCTGTAGGTCCACGCCTCGGAGCAGAGCCGCCCGATCCTGCAGCGCCTGGGGTTCGCTTCCTTGAGTACGACCGTTCCCCACGTCCTCCACAGGGTCCGTTGCATGATCAGTTCTGTCCGGGTTCATCCTGCGAGGCCGAGGGCAGTCAGGGGGCGGTGGCAGTCGCGGGCGGCGTGACGTAGCGCGGCGGCGATGTTGGTGTGGCCGTCCTGGTGGTGGATGCCGATGGCGAGGTTGCGCAGGCCGGCCATGACGCGCGGGAGCCGGCCGATATGGATCTTGGAGTCGTCTTCGCGGAAGGTTGCGCTTGCCGATAACCTCATCCGCCCTGGTCGGAGCCGGTGTGCGGGGGGGGTACGGGAGGTCGAGTGCGGTCGGTCGAGTCTGTGCCGTCGCGCGGCTGTCGATCAACGCGGCATGATGACCAACCGTGCCGCCACGACTGGCCCACCTGGGCAGGGCGAACGCGTTCGCCCTGCCGCGCCTGCTCTCAATGAGCGAGCGGGACAAGGACGTGGAGATCCTCGCCCTGCGCCACCAACTGCCGGTGCCGGAGCGCCGACTCGGTAAGGAGAAGGTGCGCTTCAGCCCGAGTGACCGGGCTTTCCCGGCGGCGCTGCCGTACCGGCTGCCGCGGGACGTGCCGCGCAGACCGCGGCTGCCGGTGCGGCCGGACACGGTGCTCCGTTGGCACCGCGACCCGGTCGCCCGCCGCCACGCCGCCCAGTCCAGGCCGAAGCGCCCGGGCCCGCACCGTGCGCTCCCTCCGCGCCTTGGTGCTGCGCCCGGCACGGGAAAATCCCACGGGGGCTACCGGCGCCTTTACGGCGAGCTGCCGGTACGGGGCGTGAAGGCCGCCGCCTCCACGGTCTGGGAGATCCCGCGGGAGGCCGGGATCGACCCGGCGCCCGAGCGGACCTCCAGCACGTGGGCCGGCTTCCTGCGCGCCCCGGCCGACGCGCTGCCGGCCTGCGACTTCTTCGAGACGGTCACCCTGACCGGGGCACGACTGTACGTGTTCGCCGTGCTCGAGCACGCCGGCCGACGGATCCGGATCCTGGGCGCGACCGCGCACCCGACGGCCTCGTGGGTGGCGCAGGCCCCGAGGAATCTCGTCATGGACCTGGAGGATGCCGGCTGCCGGGCGCGGTTCCTGATCCGGGACCGGGACGGGAAGTTCCCCGCCCTGTTCGACGCGGTCCTCGCCGATGCGGGGATCGAGGTCGTGCTCAGCGGTGTCCGGATGCCGCGGATGAATGCGGTCATGGAACGCTGGGTGCAGACCTGTCGGCGCGAGCTGCTGGACCGGACCTTGAGCTGGGATCAGCGGCATCTGCTCCACGCCCTGCGGGAATTCGAGCGTTTCTACGGTGAAGTCCTGGTCGCGCCACAGCCCATCGAGCCGGTCGCGCATCCATATCGCCGTCGTGCCATCCGGGTTGCTCGCCCGCGCGATCTGCGCGGTCAGAGGCGGGACTTGCTCACCGGAACGGGGACGGAGGGACACCGGGCACCTCGACGGCTGCATCGGTTATCGGAACCACCCGAGCATGCCCGTTGATCATGCTGTCGCGCCGCGAAACTCCAAGATCCCCGACAGAGTCAAGCTTACGTGATCACTGTTATGGCGCTGCACGGGCCCGCACTCGCCTGCACATGCAACAAGACCCCGCACTCAGCGTTTCCGCTGGGCACGGGGTCTTTAAGCACCTCAGAAGGGGTGCCGCCGTCAGGATTCGAACCTGCGCACACGGCTCCGATGTCCAGGAAAGCGGAGAGCCCCTCAGAGCTTTGGGCGGCGCTGTCACCACTCGTCGTAGTCGCCGATCACCCGGAAGCTGCCCACGACACCATCGTCACCGAACAGGCTCCCCTGAACGGTACGGGGCACCACGCCATTGGTGGCGCCGTGGGGACCCACGGTGGCGACCGGAGCGCCGTTGTCACAGGTGAAGCCGCGGAAGACCTCGACAGTCTTCCGGCTGTCATTGAAAACGTTGAAGCTGCTGGAGCCCAGCCCGCTGGCCGCGGTGACGCAGCCCTCAGCGGCGGCGGAGTACTCACGTTCGTTGAAGTAAATCCTTCCTTCTTCCTTGTGGCCGTAGCCGCGTCCGCCGCCCTCGTGGTCGCGGCCCTCGTCCTTCTTCTCTCCGCGTGCGCTGTCGCCGCCCGAGGAAGCCGCGGCAGGGGCCGCTTGTTGGGCAGGCTGGGCGGCTTGTTGGACGGGTTGGGCAGCCCGCTGGACAGGTGCGGCCGCGTGATGAACAGATGGAGACGTCGGGGTGGATCCGGAGGTCGAGGCGTAGGTGATACCGGTGGCTGCGAGGACTGCCGTGCCTATGCCGGCAGCGGCCACAGCAAATGTACGCGTGGGCATGTCAGTTCTCTCTGTCTCACGGACGTCGGCCGGGCGACCGACCTGCGATGAACGTAACGACAGCCCCTATAGCTGTCATTTCGGGCATGTCCCGGGGGTGACGCCATGAGCCCAGCCGGGGGAAAACGCGGCACTCACCGCATACCGATGGGCCGACCTGAGCCGCGGGTCCCTGGTGCTCGGCCCCCGCGCTGGTCGAGGAACTCGGCGGGGCCGTAGTCGGGGTACTCATCCGGGCGCAGCGTCACGTCGTCCGGGTCAGCCGAGTGGGAGGTGGGGAACCACTGCGCGACCACCTGCCGGGCAGACCACCTCCGCGAAAGCACGTGGCCGCCCGGACCGGTGTCGGCGAGCAGGGCGGCAGCGTGGCGGGTGATCGGCTCGACGGCCGGTTCGACAACGAGGCGGGGAGGGGTCCGTTCCAGGGCGAGGCGGTGCACTGCGGGAGGGCCTGGCCGCGCTCACCGGCGCCCCGCTGACCTGCGCTGCGGCCCGGGGCGAGGCGGGCACGGGCCGGCTCGGAGCCACCCGCTGTGAGCACCATGGTCACGCGGCGGCACCCCTGGGACAGGGCGATAAAGGGAGTGCGGACGTTCGAACCGGTGAGGTACGTTCCTGCCTGTTCGAAGGGGGACCTGAAGTGGCGAAGCTGAACCAGATCATCGCTGTCGAAAAGGGTGTCAAGAGCAAGTCGCTCCAGGACATCACCGCGGCGCACCACAAGGTGCAGAAGCCCGCGCTGCTGGCCGGTATCTCGCGTACGTACCAGCCGAAGGACGAGGAAGGCGAGCAGTTGCCGCCCGAGTCCACGCGGGTGCAGGTGCAGGCCGAGGACGTGTTGCGTGAAATGTCCGCGTCGCTCACCCGGCTGTTCGACGTGACCGCCACCAAGGACTGGGCCAACTGCACGGCCCGCGCGGAGGTCACGGTCGACGGTCGCACGATCATCGCCGACGTCCCGGTCAGCTATCTGCTGTTCCTGGAGAAGCAGCTCACCGACCTGCACACGTTCATCAAGAAACTCCCCACCCTCGACGCAGCCGAGTCCTGGTCCCACGACCCCTCCACGGACTGGTGGAAGACGGACCCGGTCCGCACGATCCGCACCAAGAAGGTCCCGCGCAACCACGTCAAGGCGGAGGCGACCGACAAGCACCCGGCGCAGGTCGAGGTGTACTACGAGGACGTGCCCATCGGGTACTGGACGACCGTGAAGTTCTCCGGAGCACTCCCGGCGCGGCGGGTCAACGAACTGGTGGAGCGCGTCGAGAAGCTCCAGCAGGCCGTCAAGTTCGCCCGCGAGGAGGCCAACGGCGCCGAGGTCACCGACCAGCGGGTCGGCGACGCGGTGTTCGGCTACCTGCTCGGCTGACGCCGGCCACGGGTAGCATCCACGATCGCCCCCGCGTGCGAGCGCGGGGGTGCGCGTCAGGCGCGGGCCGGATTGAGGACCGGTTCGCGCGATGAGCGCAAGCTGACACTGAAGTTCAGCCTGAAGAAGCGGTGACAGTGAAGGTTCGAGTCCTTCCCCCGGCACAGCACCACCAACGGGCCGGGGTAGCCCAACATGGCAGAGGCAGCCGCGGTCAATCTCAGACTCTCGCTCCAGTCTCAGCATCGCCGCCGATCGCCGGATCGACCGAGGCCGGACGAACGCCGTCGGATGCGAGTTCGACTCTCGCCTGCACCTCTCACATGGTGCGGTAGTTCAAAGGAAGAACACGACGGCATGATGACTGATCCGTCCTCTTAAACGCCGCCGGCGTGCGCAATTGGGTGGCATCCCCAGGGGCCCGGGAGCTGGATACGACTCCCGGGCTCCGCCACGTCCGGCCGTGCCAAGGCAGGGAGATCGCGTCAGCACCAGCGGGTGCGGGGGCAGTTCCCTGCCTGTACCGCTCGGAAAGTCATCGCTGCAGGTGCGTACCCGTGTCCTGGAGCGTCGGTAGCAGCTGGGATGCTGTCGTGGTGATCGTCTCGCTGCCGTACAGGGTGACCCGGAAGCTGCTGGCCGTCCCCGGCATACTGCTGCGCCGCGACACCACGAAGGAAGCTGAACTGTTCGTGCTGCGGCACGAGAACACGGTCCTGCGCCGCCAACTCGCAGGACCGGTGCGCTACGAGCCGGCCGACCGGTTCTGGTTTGCTGCCCTGTCCTCGCTTAGAGCCCCTAACAAAATAGGGTGTTTGCATTATTCTGGGTGCACTGGTGCGAGTTCGTGCCGATCGGGAGGTGTGTGATGTCCCGCCCCAAG
>NZ_JBFAKH010000102.1:0-21765 GCF_040655635.1 Streptomyces sp. NPDC050388 | reverse complement strand
CCGGCAGGACGTCGAATCGACCCCCACCATCGACCAGTCGATCCGCCCCGCGAGATCGGCGTCGGCCTGGACCGCCTGCAGGATCCGGTCCCAGGTGCCGTCCGCCGACCAGCGACGATGCCGCTCATAGACCGTTTTCCAGGCCCCGTAGCGTTCCGGCAGGTCACGCCACGGGACACCGGTACGGATCCGGAACAGGATCCCGTTGAGCACGGTGCGGTGGTCGTTCCACCGGCCTCCCCGGCCGCCCGGAGGTGGCAGGTGCGGCTCCAGTAACGACCACTCGCGATTCGTCAGATCCCCCCGGCCCATGCCCGAACCAACGAGCGACCGGTCGGAAAGTCACATGATCCGCCGGACAGTGCCTAACCCCGGGAGACGTCGGCAATCAGAACGGCCGCCTGCAGTCGGTACCGCATCACCCCGGCGGGCCCGTCTTCACACTCCTCGCCCGGCGGGCGACGCCTGGCACGCAGGTTGCGTCCTGGGAAGTGGCGTCCGGGTTCCCACCCGATCCAGGCGTTCGGTTCGGCTTCGGAGTGAGCGTCCGGATACAAGAATGGCCACCGGCTGGTCTTCGAGATGTCGAAAGCTCGAAGGCGCGCTGTCACGTTGTTGGGCGTGTGAGTGTCTGATGGCGCGTCGGGGCGTGGTGAGGGCCGGTGTACAGGCCTCGGCAGGCTGGCCGACGGCGCCGGTGATCTGGTCCCGGATGGCGAAGCGGACGGTCATCTCGGTGTGGTATCCGGTGGCGGTCATCCGGTGGCGGCGGGGCCGGAAGTGGGGCGAGATGCCGCTGAAGGCGGACAGGAACCGCTGCGCTCCACCGACGCTGCGAAAAGCCCTTCAGGGCGCGCTCGCGCTGCCTCGTCGGCTGATGGGAGTTCTCGGCCCTGTGGTTCAAGTACTTCGAACTGCGGTGCTCGACCGGTGGCATGACCCCGCGGTGGGCGGCACCGTGGCAGCGGAACCTGTCGGTGAGGATCACCCGCGGCACCGGGCGGGTCTTCTGGAGCAGGTTGCGGAAGAAGCGCCGGGCCGTGGCCTTGTCCCTTCGGCCTTGGAGAAGGATGCCGGGCACGGTGCCGTCGGTGTCGACGGCCCGCCACCGGTACTTCAACTACCGTTGACCCTCACGAAGACCTCGTCCAGGTGCCACGTGTCCCCGGGCCTGCGCCGCCGTCGGCGTGGGCCCGGCCGAACTTCGCGCACCAGCGGCGGACGGTCTCGTAGGAGACGATGACGCCGCGCTCGAGCATGACCTCCTCCACCTCGCGGAAGCTGAGCGGGAGGCGGAAGTACAGCCATACCGCGTGCGCGATCACCTCCACCGGGCACAGGTGCCCCTTGTGCGACGGTGACGCACTCTCCACGGACGACTCCCCCCAGCACGACCAACCCGAAGATCATCCCGCGCCATCAGCCAACGGGACGGTGCCCTCATGGGTCTCGGTCGGCGGGCGGAAACAAGCGATGACCGTCTTGCCGTGGGGACAGGGGTGGGCTTCCCAGCCGTCGGTCAGGGCGTCGACCAGCAGCATCCCCCGCCCTCCGGTGCGGTCGCTGCTCGCGGCGCGCTGGGTGGGCAGCGCCGTGGAGGAGTCGTGGACGGCGACGTGCAAGCACTCCCCGTCCCAGGTCATCGCCATCTGGGCAGGCGAATGAGCGTGCACGTGAGCGTTGGTGACCAGTTCCGAGACGGTCAGCAGAACTGCGTCCACCGTCTCCGGTGCCCTGTCGGTCCACGCCAGCGACCGCATGTGACGACGGGCCCAATCACGTGCCGCCTTGGGGCTGGTGTTGATCGGCAGTGACCGCGCCCAGCCCACCGCACGAAGCGATGATTCTTCCACTGCGTTCTCCTTCCGTCTGCTCCACTTCGTTGCGTTTACCCTTCACGGGGCGCGCGACGCCGCCCGCGTGGCGGCATGCGCATCGAAAGCTGGGGTATACGGCGTCTCATCGGCTGACGAGTAGGCCGCTGGGACAGGGAGGGTGCCATCACGACGGTGACGACCGCGTGGGCTGACGGGACAGCCATCGGCGTGCCGGAGGTAGCGGACCCCTCGAAGGTGGCGCCCAGGGACGCGCGGAGGCGATGTCACACAGCCGCCGCTCACTGGCGCCGGTCTCCTGAGCGTCGAACAGGCGGGCCGCGTACTGCGGGGGCGGGGCGAGGGTGAGGTGGCGGAGGCGGGCGTCGTCGGTGGTGCCGGGCGCGGCGGTGAAGCCGAACCGGGCGCGGCTGTCGACGACCAGGCTGGTGCTGGTGGCCGCCTGCTTCCGGGCCTGGGCGCGGATGCGGGACTGCCGACGGGCGCGGACCACGTCCTGAAAGCGTCGGGCGAGGTCGGCGCGGGGCCGGCGGATCTGGTCTTTCACGTACCGCTCCACGGTGCGCTGGGAGACGCCGAGCACATCGGCCACGGCGCGGGTGCCCTTGAGCTGCCTGACCAGGTAACGCATCTGCGCACCGGCCGACTTCGGTGTGGGGCGGGTGAACGCCTGCTGTGCGGCCCGCTCGAGGCCGTGCGAATCTGCACCGGAAGAACACGCCGCGACCTGCAGCAACCTCACGAGCCGTCACCGCAAAGCGGCGGAGCGATGTGCCCAGCCGTATGGAAGCCAAGAGCGAGGTGGATTCGGACACCGGCTGCTGGTCGGTGAGATCCCGGAAGGCTTTCGGGTGCGTCATGCTGACCCTTGGGGCCGGCACTGCGCGCTTTGCTGCAAACCAGACCATCTGGAAGTCGTGCCGAAGGAGCAAGCTCTGTGGCGCAGGGACTGGGAGAGCGCGTGGGCCGGAGGACACACTGTCCGGGCGGCCACGCGTACACGCCGGAGAAAACGTACCCGGGCCCTCGAGAGGTCCGGTGGTGCCGGTTCTGTCGTTGCCAGAGGAACAGGAGCCGCTAGGGTCGACCCGTCCATGTGAGATTTCGTGAGACGTGAGAGGGTCTGACGGGTGAGCGAGACACCACCGAACACCCTGCAATACCGCTTTGACGGGCCAGAAGAGGCTCCCGTCCTGATCCTGGCTCCCTCACTGGGTACCACCTGGCACATGTGGGACCGGCAGATCCCCGAGCTGACGAAGCAGTGGCGGGTGTTCCGGTTCGATCTGCCGGGGCACGGAGGTGCCCTCGCCTACCCGGCGGGATCGGTCGGTGATCTCACCACGCGGCTGCTCGCCACCCTCGAGGGCCTCGGCGTGCAGCGCTTCGGCTACGCCGGCTGCGCGTTCGGCGGCGCGATCGGCCTCGAACTGGCCCTGCGGCACCCCGAACGTGTCGCCTCCCTCGCACTGATCGCCGCCTCCCCCCGGTTCGGCACCGCCGACGAGTTCCGCCAGCGTGGGGTGGTCGTCCGGACCAACGGGCTCGACCCGATCGCCCGCACCTCGCCCGACCGCTGGTTCACCAGCGGCTTCGCGGCCGCACAGCCCGCGATCACCGAGTGGGCCGTGCAGATGGTGCGCACCACCGACCCGGGGTGCTACATCGCCGCCTGCGAGGCCCTCGCCTCGTTCGACGTGCGGGCCGAACTCGGCAGCGTCGGCGTGCCGACCCTGGTGCTGGTCGGCTCGGACGACCAGGTCACCGGTCCCGCCGAGGCCCGCACGCTGGTCGCCGGCGTGCCGGACGCCCGGTTGGCCGTCGTGCCCGGCGCCTCCCACCTGGTACCGGTGGAACAGCCCGCCGCGGTCACCGACCTGCTGGTCCGGCACTTCTCCACCGCCTGGCAGCCCGCCTTCGAGTCCGCCACCGGCCAGACCGTCCTGCCCGCCGTCCCGGACCGGGCCGTGCGGGCGGTGGTGCCGCCGCAGGGCGGGCCCGTCGCCGAGATCGCCGCCGCCGTCCCGCCGCAGGCCCAGGGCAGGCCCGACCCGTACGAGACCGGGATCAAGGTCCGCCGGGAGGTGCTGGGCGACGCGCACGTCGACCAGGTACTGGCGCAGACCGACGACTTCTCGGGCGACTTCCAGGAGTTCGTCACCCGCTCCGCCTGGGGCGAGGTCTGGGACCGGCCCGGCCTCGACCGGCGCACCCGCAGCTGCGTCACCCTCACCGCCCTGGTCGCCGGCGGCCACCTGGAGGACCTCGCCGTCCACACCCGGGCGGCCCTGCGCAACGGCCTCACCCCGGGGGAGATCAAGGAGGTCCTGCTCCAGGCGGCCGTCTACTGCGGCCTCCCCGCGGCGAACAGCGCGTTCCGGGTGGCCCAGCAGGTCGTCCGGGAGGAGACCACCCCCCAGGAGTGAACATTGGTGAGCACCGGGCACCCCGCGCGGACGGGAGTGCGGGGGGCATCATGGACTCATGAGGCTCACGAAGAAGTCGCACTCCTGCATCCGCCTGGAGAAGGACGGCCACACCCTCGTCGTCGACCCCGGCGGGTTCAGCGAGGAGGACGCCGCACTCGGCGCGGACGTCATCCTGGTCACGCACGAGCACCCCGACCACTTCGACGAGGGTCGGCTGAGGGCCGCCCTGGAGGCCGACCCGGCCGTGGCGGTCTGGACCCTGAAGTCCGTCGCGGAGCAGCTCTCGGCCGCGTTCCCGAGCCGTGTGCACACCGTCGGGCACGGCGACGCGTTCACCGCCGCAGGGTTCGACATCCAGGTGCACGGTGAGCTGCACGCCGTGATCCACCCGGACATCCCGCGCGTCACCAATGTCGGCTACCTCGTCGACGGCGGGGCCCTCTTCCACCCCGGCGACGCCCTCACCGTCCCCGACCACCCCGTCCGGACGCTGATGCTCCCGGTCATGGCCCCCTGGAACAAGATCTCGGAGGTCATCGACTACGTCCGCGAGGTCCGGCCGGAGCGCGCCTACGACATCCACGACGCCCTGCTCACCGATCTGGCCCGCCCGATCTACGACCGCCAGATCGGCGCGCTCGGCGGCTCGGAGCACCTGCGGCTCGCCCCCGGGGCGACGGCCGAGCTGTGAGCCGAGGCCGCCCGCCGCCGGGCGGGCGTTGTCGGTGGCGCCGGGTAGGTTGGGAGACATGCGCATCGCCACCTGGAACGTGAACTCGATCACCGCCCGCCTGCCCAGGCTCCTGGCCTGGCTGGAGAGCAGCGGCACGGACGTGTTGTGCCTCCAGGAGGCCAAGGTCGCCGAGGAGCGGTTCCCGGCCGAGGAACTGCGTGAGCTGGGCTACGAGTCCGCGGTGCACGCGACCGGCCGGTGGAACGGCGTGGCGGTGCTCTCCCGCGTGGGCCTCGAGGACGTCGTCAAGGGCCTGCCCGGCGATCCGGGGTACGACGGTGCCGTGGAGCCCCGTGCCGTCTCCGCGACCTGCGGCCCGGTCCGCGTCTGGTCGGTGTACGTGCCCAACGGCCGCGAGGTGGACCATCCCCACTACGCGTACAAGCTCCAGTGGTTCGAGGCGCTGAAGGCGGCCGTGGCCGGGGACGCGGCGGGCAGCCGCCCCTTCGCGGTGCTCGGCGACTACAACGTGGCACCGACCGACGACGACGTCCACGACATCGCCGCCTTCGAGGGCGCCACCCACGTCACCCCCGCCGAGCGCGCCGCCCTGGCCTCCCTGCGGGAGACGGGTCTGTCCGACGTCGTCCCGCGCCCGCTGAAGTACGACCACCCGTTCACGTACTGGGACTACCGTCAGCTCGGTTTCCCCAAGAACCGCGGCATGCGCATCGACCTGGTGTACGGCAACGAGCCGTTCGCCAAGGCCGTTTCCGACGCGTACGTCGACCGTGAGGAGCGCAAGGGCAAGGGCGCCTCGGACCACGCGCCGGTCGTGGTGGACCTCGACGTGTAGGGCCCCGGGGCGGTCCGGGGTGGCGGTCTTCGGGGAAGGGACCGACAGCGCGCCTGTGGTGCGGACGGCGGTACGAATGTCAGGCTGGGGGGATGAACATCCCTTTCCTGGGCAACCGGCGCGAGAAGTCAGGAGTCCGTGACCCCGAGGGCATCGCGGAACTCCTCGCCGAGTGCGAGCTGTTGCGCTCCCAGGCCTCCCGTGCCGGAGTCCGACTGGACGACTCCCAGGCGTCGTTGGAGGCACTGGACCAGCTGGCGCCCGGGAGCTGGCGGGACGACGAGGACACGCTGACCTGGCTGGGCAACGACGCCGGACTCTATCTGGGCACCGTCATCGTGCGCACCGTGCCGGGGGCCGCCTGGAGGATCCGGTCCGACGGACAGCCCGTCGTACGGCTCGCCTCCGGGCGGGAGTTCGACGTCGTGGACTCCGGACACCAGTGGGCCGCCAGTGGGGTGCCCGAGCTGTCGCAGATGTACGCCGAGGTCGCGGAGGCGTGACGCGTCCGGGACCCCCAAGACCGAACGGGATGACGCGGGGAAGTCCGTCCCGCCGGACCTCGACTACGATGTGCTCTCCAATCCGGTGGGGAGGGGACTTCGCGGCCGGAGCGGGGACGCTGTCGCCGGGAGGGGCCTACCGCCCCGCCCCTGCGGGTGGCGGTTCACATCAGCCAGTCCCGTCCGGCGGCAGTCGGAGATCACTGCTCGCGCGGTGGAGACGACCCGCACCACGGGCCGCTCACCGGCG
This sequence comes from Streptomyces sp. NPDC050388, assembly GCF_040655635.1. Lineage (NCBI taxonomy): Bacteria > Bacillati > Actinomycetota > Actinomycetes > Kitasatosporales > Streptomycetaceae > Streptomyces > Streptomyces sp. NPDC050388. The sequence continues at coordinate 15,219 of NZ_JBFAKH010000102.1, read as the reverse complement.
GGAAGAAGGTCAGCTGCGCGCCGGACGGGTTGCGCCCGCTCACCGGAGGATCAGGACTTCTGCTCCTTCCTGCGTGCGCCGCGTGAGGCGGCTGGAGCGGACGCGGACGGCGGCTCCGCCGAGGGCGTCGAGGCGGCGGCAGGCGCCGGCAGCGGGGTCTGTGCCGCGCGGGTCACATCTCCCACCAGGTCCACCACATCGGGGCCGTACGCCTGCGAGTTGATGACCTTCAGCAGCAGGACGAAGGAGTTCGAGCCGTGCTTGCGGGCCAACTGCTCGTGGTTGCGGGCGAGGTACCGGGTGGCGGCCTGGTTGGTGATCGCGCGCTGACCGCAGAACAGGAACACCGGCCGGGTGTCGCGCCGTTCACCGGCGGTGAGCCGGGCGAGCAGGACGTACTCGGTGACACCCGGTTCCATCCGGTAGAGCTCGGTGCCGATCCGGAAGGCGCCCCGGTCCGGGCCGGGCTCCGGATCCACGTTGATGCGCACCCCGGGCAGCATCGCCTTCATGTGGGCCACCATCCGCCGGTTCGACGCGGGTCCTCCCACGCAGAACTCCGTGCGCTCGCCGAAACCCTGGTGGGCCGCGTCCTGCGTGACCACCTGCACGTGCGCCCCGCAGTCCTTGATCAGAGCCGAGAGCTCGAGCAGCGAGAACACGTCGAAACGGTGCACGGCCGGCTCCGCCGTGGCAGGATCGCGGTTGACGACGAGGAGCGACTCGGAGTTCTCCGGCAGTCCGAAGAAGGCCTGCTTGCGCCGGAGTCTGCGCTTCCACAGGGAGGTACGGGCGATCCAGCCCAATGCGGCGAAGAGGCCGGAGGCGACCACACCCAGAACGATGTTGCGTACGTCGTCACTCATGGGCGCGCATGCTATCGGGCTCGAGCAAACCCATGTTCGAGACGTTCGGAGAACGAGCGTCCGGAAGGCCGCGGCGGCGTGCCCCGCGACCTTCCTGATGTGAGCATGGCGATGAATGCGGCTGCGCGAACGGCCCTTCAACGGAGGTGCGAATGCGTCATCGTGTCGGACGGAAACTCACGGTCGCGGCGGTCGCCGCCATCGTGGTCTCGTCGGGAGCGGCAGCGCCGTCACCGGCAGCCACGCAGGGCGGCGGGCCCGGCCTGCCCCCCGCCAAGACCCCGGTGGCCGTCGGCCACGGAGGCGCGGTCTCCAGCGTCGACGCCGACGCCACCGCCGCCGGGATCGAGGTCCTCAGGAAGGGCGGGAACGCCGTCGACGCGGCCGTCGCCACCGCCGCGGCGCTCGGCGTCACCGAGCCCTACTCGGCAGGCATCGGCGGAGGCGGCTACTTCGTCCACTACGACGCCCGCTCCCGTACCGTGCACACGATCGACGGACGGGAAACCGCCCCGCTGACCGCCGACTCCGGTCTCTTCCTGGAGAACGGCGCGCCGATCCCCTTCGCCGAGGCCGTCAGCAGCGGCCTCGGCGTCGGCACCCCCGGCACGCCGGCCACCTGGCAGCGGGCGCTGGACGCGTGGGGCAGCAAACGGCTCGACGCGGTCCTGGGGCCCGCCGAGCGGATCGCCCGCGACGGCTTCACCGTCGACGAGACCTTCCGCGCGCAGACCGCCGCCAACGAGACCCGCTTCCGCCACTTCCCCGACACCGCCGAGCTGTTCCTGCCGAACGGCCGGCTCCCGGTGGTCGGCTCCACCTTCAAGAACCCCGATCTCGCCCGCACCTACGCGGAATTGCGCCGCAAGGGCGTCGACGCGCTGTACCGGGGCGGTATCGGCCGGGACATCGTGAACACGGTCAACAAGCCGCCCGTGGACCCGGACTCCGGCTGGAACGCCCGCCCCGGCGAGCTGTCCCCCCGGGACCTCGCGGCGTACCGCGCCAAGCCCCAGCCACCCACGAAGACGTCGTACCGCGGTCTGGACGTCTACTCCGTCGCGCCCTCCTCCTCCGGTGGCACCACGGTCGGCGAGGCCCTCAACATCCTGGAGCGGACCGACCTCTCCCGGGCCGACGACGTCCGCTACCTGCACCGCTTCATCGAGGCGAGCCGCATCGCGTTCGCGGACCGGGGGCGCTGGCTCGGCGACCCCGCCTTCGAGGACGTCCCCACGAAGGAACTGCTCTCCCAGCGGTACGCCGACTCCCGCGAGTGCCTCATCAAGGACGACGCGGTCCTCACCAGCCCGCTCGCCCCCGGCGACCCGCGCGACCCCGCGCCCTGCGCGGCGGGAGGCACCGCGGCCCCGACGACGTACGAGGGCGAGAACACCACGCACCTCACCACCGCCGACCGGTGGGGCAACGTCGTCGCCTACACCCTCACCATCGAGCAGACCGGCGGCAGCGGCATCACCGTGCCCGGCCGCGGGTTCCTGCTCAACAACGAGCTGACGGACTTCTCCTTCGCCCCGGCGAACCCGGCCGTGCACGACCCGAACCTGCCGGGCCCCGGCAAGCGGCCCCGGTCCTCGATCGCCCCGACGATCGTGCTCGACCGGCACGACCGGCCGGTCGTGGCGCTCGGTTCGCCCGGTGGTTCGACCATCATCACCACCGTGCTGCAGACCCTCACCGGGTTCCTCGACCGAGGCCTGCCGCTGGTCGACGCGATCGCCGCGCCGCGCGCCAGCCAGCGCAACACGGCCCGCACGGACCTCGAACCCGGCCTGTACGACAGCGTGCTGCGGCAGAAACTGGAGGCGATCGGGCACTCGTTCCAGGAGAACCCGGAGATCGGCGCGACCACCGGTGTGCAGCGGATGCCGGACGGCCGGTGGCTCGCCGCGGCGGAGAAGACCCGCCGGGGCGGCGGTTCCGCGATGGTCGTGCACCCGGAGCGCCGGTGACCCGGTGAAGCGGCCCGTGGGCCGGGAACGGCACCCTCCGGCGCGGTGAGCGGGGATCGGAGGGGCGTCCGGCCCACCCGCTCACCGCCCGGAAGCAGGCGCCTCCCCGGGCCCGGCCCCGCCGGCCCCGTCGGGCTCGGTGCCGGTCCCGTCCCTCGCCCCGGTCCGGAACGTGAGGTTCCCGTCCGTCGTGTCCACCGTCACCCGGTCGCCGCCCTGGACACTGCCGTCCAGCAGCAGTCGGGACAGCTGGTTGTCGACCTCGCGCTGGATGGTGCGGCGCAACGGCCGAGCCCCGTACTCGGGCTGATGGCCGCGCTGCGCCAGCCAGTCCACGGCGGCGTCGGTGAACTCGACCGTGACGCCCTGGCCCCGCAGGCCGCGTCGCGTCCCCTCCAGCAGCAGATCGGTGATCTGCCGCAGCTCCACGGCGGTGAGCTGGCGGAACACCACCACCTCGTCGATCCGGTTGAGGAACTCGGGCCGGAAGTGCTCCCGCAGCGGCCGCAGGATCTGCTCGCGCCGAGCCTCCTCGTCCGCCTCCGCGCCGCCCGTCGCGAAGCCCAGCGTCGCACCGCGCCGGGTGATCGCCTCGGAACCGAGGTTGCTGGTCATCACGATGACGGTGTTGCTGAAGTCCACCGTCCGGCCCTGGGAGTCGGTCAGCCGGCCGTCGTCGAGGACCTGGAGCAAGATGTTGAAGACGTCCGGGTGAGCCTTCTCCACCTCGTCGAGGAGCAGCAGCGAGTACGGGTGCCTGCGCACCACCTCGGTCAGCTGCCCCGCCTCCTCGTGGCCGACGTATCCGGGCGGGGCGCCGACCAGCCGGCTGACCGTGTGCCGCTCCTGGTACTCGCTCATGTCGAGGCGCACCATCCGGTCCTCGCTGCCGAACAGGGCCTCGGCCAGCGCCCGGGCCAGCTCCGTCTTGCCGACGCCGGTCGGTCCGAGGAACAGGAAGCTGCCGATCGGCCGGTCGGGGCTGGCGAGCCCGGCCCGGGAGCGCAGCACCGCGTCCGAGACCGCCCGCACCGCCTCGTCCTGGCCGATGACCCGCTGGTGCAGGTGCTCCTCGAGGCCCAGCAGCCGGTCCTTCTCCTCCTCGGTGAGCCTGCTGACCGGGACGCCGGTCTGCCGGGAGACCACCTCCGCGATCGCCTCGGCGTCCACCACCAGACTCTGCCCCTCGTCCACCTGGCCCTCACCGCCGGCATCGGCGATCCGCTCCTTCAGCTCGCCGATGCGGTCGCGCAACTGCGTCGCCTGCTCGTACTTCTCGTCGGCGACGGCCTGGTCCTTGTCGTAGGTCAGCTGCTCCAGCTCCCGCTCCATGGCGCGTACGTCCGTGCCCTTGGTCCGGGCCTGCAGCCGAATCCGGGCGCCGGCCTGGTCGATCAGGTCGATCGCCTTGTCCGGCAGGCGGCGCTCGCTGAGGTAGCGGTCGGACAGCTCCACGGCCGCCACCAGCGCCTCGTCGGTGTAGCGGACCTGGTGGTGGGCCTCGTACCGGTCGCGCAGTCCGCGCAGGATCGCGACCGTGTCCGCGGGCGTGGGTTCCGGCACCATGACCGGCTGGAAGCGGCGGGCCAGCGCCGCGTCCTTCTCGATCCGCCGGTACTCCTCCAGCGTGGTCGCGCCCACGATGTGCAGCTCGCCGCGGGCCAGCGCCGGCTTGAGGATGTTGCCGGCGTCCATCGAACCGCCCTCGCCGCCGCCCCCGGCGCCCACGACGGTGTGCAGTTCGTCGATGAAGACGATCAGCCGGTCGGAGTGGGCGCGGATCTCGTCGACGATGGCGTTCAGCCGCTCCTCGAAGTCGCCCCGGTAGCGGGTACCGGCGACCACGCCCGCGAGGTCGAGTGAGACCACCCGCCGGGTCATGAGCACGTCGGGCACGTCCCCGTCGGCGATCCGCTGCGCCAGCCCCTCCACCACGGCGGTCTTGCCGACGCCCGCGTCACCGATCAGCACCGGATTGTTCTTGCCGCGCCGGGAGAGCACCTCGACGGTCTGCTCGATCTCCTCCTCCCGCCCGATCACCGGGTCGATCCGGCCCTCGCGGGCCAGCTCGGTCAGGTCACGGCCGTACTTGTCCAGCGTCGGCGTGCCCGTCGCGGGGCGGGGCCGCTCGGGGCGCGGCGGCGCGGCGTCCGGGGTGTCGGACGGCAGCGGCATCCCGGCGGAGGCGAACCGGGCCGAGTTCAGGATGTGCCCGGCGGCCGAGTCGGGGTTGGCGGCCAGGGCGCTGAGGACGTGCTCCGGGCCGATGTAGCCGGCCCCGGTCGACCGGGCCATGTCGTGGGCGTCCAGCAGGGCCCGTTTGACGGCGGGGGTCAGCGAGAGCGACGTCGGTGGCGGGGCGTCGTCCGGCCCGTGCTGGACGGGTCCGGACCGTTCGTCGATCTCCGCCGCCAGCGAGTCGGGATCCGTGCCCGTCCGGCTGATCAGGTCGCGGGTCGGCTCGGTGGCGAGCGCGGCGCGCAGCAGGTGCTGGGTGTCCAGGTCCCGGCTGCCGTGCTCGGCGGCGTACTGCGCGGCGCCGCGCACCAGCTCCCTGGCCGGCTGGCTCAGCAGCCGGCCGATGTCGATCTGCCGGGGACGCGGCCCGCCGAAGAAGCGTGCGAGGAATTCTCCGAAGGGGTCCGGGCCGTAGCCCTGCGGACCCGTGAACCCGCTGCTCATGGACATCCGTTCCGGCGCCCCCGCGGGATTCCCCTGGGCCGGGCGGAACCGGGAACCCGAAGGAGCCCCGGGGCGCGCTCACTGCTCGACGTACGGTCCGGACGCGGGTGCCCGACCGTCTCCCGGTTACACCCGTGCGTGTCCCCGCGGTGCGTGGGGGCCCGCACGGTGTGCGTGTGGCGTGTGTGCTGCCTGCGGCGCGCTCGTAGAACACCTTCGCACGATCGCTTCGGCGCAGCACCTCGGAAGCGGGCCGGGCGGAGCACGCCCGCGGGCCTCGCGGGAGCCGTGCTCAGCGGGCGGTCAGGACGCGGGCATCTCCCCGGAGACCCTCCGGAAGATCGAGACCGGGCGGGCCCTCACCCCGGCGTTCTTCACGGTGGCCGCCCTCGCCCGCGCGCTCGACCTGTCGAGGGACGAGCCGGTGAGCCGCTGCGCCCCGGCCGTACCGCCCGTCGTGCCGCCTGCCGAGCCCTCCGTCCCGCCGCCCGTCGTGCCGCCGGTCGCTGCCTGAGCCCGGGACCGGGCCTGGGGCGGAGCCGGGGGCCGGGCCCGGAACGGGGACTCACCCACCGGAGTGCGAATCATGATCGACCCCGCGGGTTGACGACGATGGTCTTGGCAAGGCCGCCCGAGAGGCTTACGTTCGTCCCTCTACGACCGTTTCTACGGGCGTAGAGGCGCTGACGTCGCGTCGAAGGAGTAGCTCATGGCACACGTCGTACGAGCCGCCCTGGTCCAGGCCACCTGGACCGGCGACACGGAGTCCATGGTGGCGAAACACGAGGAGCACGCCCGCGAGGCGGCCCGGCAGGGTGCGAGGATCATCGGTTTCCAGGAGGTCTTCAACGCCCCCTACTTCTGCCAGGTCCAAGACGCCGAGCACTACCGCTGGGCCGAACCCGTGCCCGACGGGCCGACCGTCCGCCGGATGCGGGAGCTGGCCCGCGAGACCGGCATGGTGATCGTCGTGCCGGTGTTCGAGGTCGAGCAGTCGGGGTTCTACTACAACACCGCGGTCGTGATCGACGCCGACGGCACCGTCCTCGGCAAGTACCGCAAGCATCACATCCCCCAGGTCAAGGGGTTCTGGGAGAAGTTCTACTTCAAGCCCGGCAACCTCGGCTGGCCCGTCTTCGACACCGCCGTCGGCAAGGTCGGCGTCTACATCTGCTACGACCGCCACTTCCCGGAGGGGTGGCGGCAACTCGGGCTGAACGGAGCCCAGTTGGTCTACAACCCGTCGGCCACACACCGCGGCCTCTCGTCCTACCTCTGGCAGCTGGAACAGCCGGCCGCGGCCGTCGCCAACGAGTACTTCGTCGCCGCGATCAACCGGGTGGGCCAGGAGGAGTACGGGGACAACGACTTCTACGGAACCTCGTACTTCGTCGACCCCCGTGGCCAGTTCGTCGGCGACGTCGCCAGCGACAGCAAGGAGGAACTCGTGGTCCGGGACCTCGACTTCGACCTCATCGAGGACGTGCGGCAGCAGTGGGCGTTCTACCGCGACCGCCGCCCCGACGCCTACGAGGGACTGGTGCGGCCGTGACCGACGACCTGCTGGGCCGCCACCGCTCCGTGCTCCCCGACTGGCTCGCCCTCTACTACGAGGAGCCCATCGAGATCACCCACGGCGAGGGCCGCCACGTCTGGGACTCCGCGGGCAACCGGTACCTCGACTTCTTCGGCGGCATCCTCACCACCATGACCGCCCACGCCCTGCCCGAGGTGACGAAGGCGGTCGCCGAGCAGGCCGGGCGGATCATCCACTCCTCCACCCTCTACCTCGACCGGCAGATGGTCGAACTCGCCGAACGTGTGGCCCAGTTGAGCGGAATCCCGGACGCCCGGGTCTTCTTCACCACCTCCGGCACCGAGGCGAACGACACCGCCCTGCTGCTCGCCACCACCTACCGGCGCGGCAACTCGGTCCTGGCGATGCGCAACAGCTACCACGGCCGCTCCTTCAGCGCGGTCGGCGTCACCGGCAACCGCGGCTGGTCCCCGACCTCGCTGTCCCCGCTGCAGACCCTGTACGTGCACGGCGGCGTGCGCACCCGGGGCCCGTACGCGTCGCTCGGCGACGACGACTTCACCGCGGCCTGCGTCGACGACCTCAAGGACCTGCTCGGCCACACCCGCCCGCCCGCGGCACTGATCGCCGAACCGATCCAGGGCGTCGGCGGCTTCACCTCACCGCCCGACGGACTGTACGCGGCGTTCCGCGAGGTGCTGAACGCACACGGCATCCTCTGGATCTCCGACGAGGTGCAGACCGGGTGGGGCCGCACCGGCGACCACTTCTGGGGCTGGCAGGCCCACGCCCGAAGCGGCCCGCCCGACATCGTGACCTTCGCCAAGGGCATCGGCAACGGCATGTCCATCGGCGGTGTCATCGCCCGCGCCGAGATCATGAACTGCCTGGACGCCAACAGCATTTCGACGTTCGGCGGCACCCAGGTCACCATGGCGGCCGGCCTGGCCAACCTCACCTACCTGCTGGAGCACGACCTCCAGGGCAACGCCCGGCGGGTCGGCGGCCTGCTCCTCGAACGCCTGCGGGCCGTCGCCGCCCAGGTGCCCGCGGTACGGGAGGTGCGCGGGCGCGGGCTGATGATCGGCGTCGAGCTGACGAAACCGGGCACCGACGAGGCCGACCCGCAGGCAGCCTCCGCCGTACTGGAGGCCGCCCGCCGGGGCGGACTGCTCATCGGCAAGGGCGGCGGCCACAACACCAGTGCCCTGCGCATCGCCCCGCCGCTGTCCCTCAGCGTGGCGGAGGCCGAGGAGGGAGCCGCGATCCTCGAACACGCGCTGCGGAGCGCCCTGTAGCGGCCCGAAGGGCCGGGCCCGGCCGAGGGGCGCGCGAGAACCGCGCGCCCCTCGGCCGACGACCCGCACCTCTCCACCACAATCCAGCGGAGGGTCAACGCATGAGCCGTACCGTCATCCGTGGTGGCCTCGTCATCACCGCCTCCGACGAGATCCACGCCGACGTCCTGATCGAGGGCGGCCGCATCGCCGCCCTCGCCGCCTCCGGCACCCCGGCCGCCGCCGCGTTCACCGACGGCCGGGTCATCGACGCCACCGGCAAGTACGTCATCCCGGGCGGGGTCGACGCCCACACCCACATGGAGCTGCCGTTCGGCGGCACCTTCGCCTCCGACACCTTCGAGACCGGCACCCGGGCCGCCGCCTGGGGCGGCACCACCACCGTCGTCGACTTCGCGGTGCAGAGCGTCGGCCGCTCCCTGCGCGAAGGGCTGGACGCCTGGCACGCCAAGGCCGAGGGCAACTGCGCCATCGACTACGGCTTCCACATGATCGTCTCCGACGTGAACCCGAAGACACTGAAGGAAATGGACCTTCTGGTGGAAGAGGGAATCACGTCGTTCAAGAGTTTCATTCGGCCGCGTGACCAGGGGTTTTCTAGCGGAGTAGGCCGTGTGCCGTGCGAGATGGCGGCGTGAGGGGGCGGGCGGGCCGGGGCGTGGTCCCGGCCTGTGTCAGTGGTGGCGTGGTCGACGGGTATGAAGGGATGGCTGGGAAATGACTCGGACTCTGATTACCGGTGGTCTTGTGATCACGGCCGCGGACGAGGTGCACGCGGATGTGCTGATCGAGCACGGCCGGGTGGTGGCGTTGGCGGCGCCGGGGACGCAGGAGTGGACGGCTGACCGTGTTATCGACGCGTCGCAGAAGTACGTGATCCCGGGCGGGGTCGACGCGCACACGCATATGGAGCTGCCGTTCGGTGGGACGTTCGCTTCGGACACGTTCGAGACGGGGACGCGGGCGGCGGCGTGGGGCGGGACGACGACGATCGTTGATTTCGCGGTGCAGTCAAAGGGCCATTCGCTGCAGGCCGGCCTGAATGCCTGGCTGGAGAAGGCGGACGGGAAGTGCGCGATCGACTACGCGTTCCACATGATCATGTCGGACGTGAACGAGGCGACGCTCAAGGAGATGCCGAAGCTCATCGAGCATGGCATTTCCTCGTTCAAATTGTTTATGGCCTATCCGGGGGTCTTTTATTCGGATGACGGCCAGATCCTGCGGGCGATGCAGGTTGCTGGTGACACGGCCGGTCTGATCATGATGCACGCGGAGAACGGCATCGCGATCGACGTCCTGGTGGAGCAGGCCCTGGCCCGCGGCGAGACCGATCCGCGCCATCACGGGGAGGTCCGCAAGACGCTCCTTGAGGCGGAGGCGACCCACCGGGCGATCCAGCTCGCCCGGGTGGCCGGCGCGCCGCTCTACGTCGTCCACGTCTCGGCCCAGGAGGCGGTGGCGGAGCTGGCGGCGGCGAGGGACATAGGGCTGCCGGTGTTCGGCGAGACCTGCCCGCAGTACCTGTTCCTGTCGACGGACAATCTGGCGGAGCCGGACTTCGAGGGCGCCAAGTACGTGTGCTCGACGCCGCTGAGGCCGAAGGAGCATCAGGCGGCGCTGTGGCGGGGTCTGCGGACGAACGACCTCCAGGTGGTGTCGACGGATCACTGCCCGTTCTGCTTCGTGGGCCAGAAGGAGCTGGGCCGGGGCGACTTCTCGAAGATCCCCAATGGCCTGCCTGGCGTCGAGAACCGGATGGACCTGCTGCACCAGGCTGTCGTCGAAGGGCACATCTCACGCCGCCGCTGGATCGAGATCGCCTGCGCGACCCCGGCCCGGATGTTCGGCCTCTACCCGCAGAAGGGCACGATCGCGCCGGGCGCCGACGCCGACGTGGTGATCTACGACCCGCACGTCACCCAGACGCTCTCGGCCGAGACTCACCACATGAACGTCGACTATTCGGCGTACGAGGGGAAGACGGTGACCGGCCAGGTCGAGACCGTGCTCTCGCGGGGTGAGGTCGTCATCGACCAGCGCAAGTACGTCGGTCACGCCGGCCACGGCACGTTCGTCCCGCGCTCCACCTGCCAGTACCTGGGCTGACCCCCAGGACCTCCCCGCACCGATTTGAACTGGAGGTCCCGCGTTGGACTTCGGACTTGTCCTGCAGACCGACCCGCCGGCGTCGCAGGTCGTCGGGCTGATGCGCCGGGCGGAGCGCAACGGCTTCCGCTACGGCTGGACCTTCGACTCGGCCGTGCTGTGGCAGGAGCCCTTCGTCATCTACAGCCGGATCCTGGAACACACCACGAAGCTGCACGTGGGTCCGATGGTGACGAACCCCGGCACCCGCACCTGGGAGGTCACGGCCTCCACCTTCGCCACCCTCAACGACATGTACGGCAACCGGACCGTCTGCGGCATCGGCCGCGGCGACTCCGCGATGCGTGTCGCCGGCCGCAAGCCCAACACCCTGGCCCGGCTCGGCGAGGCCATCGAGGTCATCCGCGACCTCGCCGAGGGCCGGGAGGCGCTGGTCGACGGCAACCCGGTCCGCATCCCGTGGATCAAGAACGGCAAGCTGCCGGTCTGGATGGCCGCGTACGGCCCGAAGGCGCTGGCGCTCGCCGGCCAGAAGGCCGACGGCTTCATCCTCCAGCTCGCCGACCCCTTCCTCACCGAATGGATGGTCAAGGCGGTACGGAAGGCGGCCCAGGACGCCGGCCGGGACCCCGACGCCCTCACGATCTGCGTCGCCGCGCCCGCATATGTCACGGCCGACGACTCGCCCGATGCCCTGGCGCACGCCCGGGACCAGTGCCGGTGGTTCGGCGGCATGGTCGGCAACCACGTCGCCGACCTCGTCGTCAAGTACGGCGAGCACTCCGCCATGGTCCCCGACGAGCTCACCACGTACATCAAGGACCGCCACGGCTACGACTACAGCCACCACGGCCGCGCCGACAACCCGTCCACCGACTTCGTCCCCGACGAGATCGTCGACCGCTTCTGCCTCCTCGGCCCCACCGAGGCCCACATCGACAAGCTCCGGCACCTCAAGGACCTGGGCGTCGACCAGTTCGCCGTCTACGACATGCACGACAACCGCGAAGCCACCATCGACGCCTACGGCACCGACATCATCCCCGCCCTTCGCTGACGAAGTTGTTCGGTCCAGGCACCGATGCAGCTGAACGGCGGCCATCCACCTGTTCCCGATGACGCATCACGTGGAGTGCGTGGCGATCCTCGAACCTGCCGAAAAAGCCCGCTGACCTGACCCTATGAGGGCCGGGCCCCCTTCCCTGCTCAGCCCGGCGGTGCCTACCGTCCGGGTATGTACGGGCTCGGGAAGGAGGCCCTCGATGTCTGTCTACGTCGGTATCGACGTGCATCGCAAGCGGTCGCAGATCGCCGTGGTGGATCACGATGGCGCGGTGCAGGTCAACCGGAATGTGCCCAACGGGGTCAAGACGGTGCTGTCGGTGATCGGGGATCTGCCGATCGGGGCACCAGTGGCGTTCGAGGCCGCCTACGGCTGGGGCTGGCTGGTTCAGCTGCTGGAGGACTACGGCTTCGAGCCGCACCTGGTGCATCCGCTGCGTTGCAAGGCGATCGCCTCCGCACGGCTGAAGAACGACAAGGTCGACGCCGCGACCCTGGCCCAGCTGCTGCGGGCCGACCTGCTGCCAGAGGCGTGGATCGCCCCGCTGGACGTGCGGCAGCAACGCGCGTTGTTGCGGCACCGCTGCCAGCTGGTGCGGCTGCGGACCCTGCTGCGCAACCGCATCCACGCCGTGCTGGCGGACCACGGCGGCGACCGGCCGGGCGGCTGCTTCACCGCCCCGGGCCGGGCCTGGCTGGAGGGCCTGGACCTGCCGGACGCCTCCCGCCGCGTGGTCGAGGACCTCCTGGTCCTGATGGACGCCCTCAAAGAGCCGATCGACGCGCTCGACCGGCAGCTGCTCGCCACCGCGCGGGGCGATCCGCGCATCAAGGCGCTCACCCGGCTGCCGGGGGTCGGCACGCTCACCGCCCTGGTCATCGTGGCCGAGGTCGGGGACATCACGCGCTTTCCCTCCGCGCGTAAGCTCGCCGCTTGGGCCGGGCTGACGCCCACCGTCCGCGGGTCGGATCTGACCGTGCGGCACGGCCACATCTCCAAACAGGGCTCGCCCTGGCTGCGGTGGATCCTGTGCGAGGCCGCGCAGAGCGCGAAGCGTTCCCCGGAGTTCGCCGTCGCCTACCAGCGCCTCGCCCATCGCCGCGGCAAGAAGATCGCTACCACCGCCATTGCCCGCAAGCTCCTCACCCGTGCCTACCACCTGCTGCGCGCCGTCCCGGCCCAGCAGGACCATCGGGGAGTGCGATGACACCATCCCACAACCGCCACAGGCGGTCGCAGACCCCGGGTGAGCTCGCAAATACGCATGAGACGGCCCGATGGCCGCGCTCGATGACCTGACTGAGCAGCCCGGATCCCCGCACCACGGTCATGGCGCCGACCGCACGGTCAGGCGCCGAATGGGTGCTTGTGAGACCACTCCGCCGACCACCGCGCACCGGGGATCACAACGACCGTACCCGTGAACATCCGTGACGCTTCCTCGGCCTCCATGGTCGGCCGCCGCTCGTCGGCCTCCAGCTCGTTCGTCCTCGCCCCGCTCGTTCCTCGCGGGGCTCCGGGCGCTCCAACTGGACCCCTCCCACGCGGCGGTCCCGCAGACAGACACGAGGAAGCTCCGCAAGGAAAACGCCCCGGCATCCCACCGAAAAGCCGCAGGCGATGGCTGCTCGCGCCTCTTGACAGGCCCGGCCCTCATGGGTGCGCATGATGTGCGCTATGGGCGTTACGGGCGATATCTTGACGCTCAAATTACGCTCTCCGAGGTATCTTGACGCTCGTTCTGATCGTGTGTCAGGTGAATCTCGGGATGCCGTGACCTGGGCTGCAGCGTGGGCTGAGGAACGTGCGTGGGCGGCCACGGTCCTGCCCGAGGGGTAGCGCGCGCGTCGGATCGTCGGGTGGGTTCGCTTGTCGGCGCGTACGGTGTGTGCCACGTATGACCGTGTACCTGCGCCGTTCGAGAAAGGGTGGCGATGCCGCGGTGCCGAGCGATTCACCGTCGCCGTACAGCGAGCGTCCCGTCGCTCAAGCGCGGAGGGCGAAGGCGCGGGAGTTGGTCGAGCGGCTCGTGGCCGAAGGGCGCGTTCGATTCACGCACCCGAGCGACGACGAGGTCGCGGAGTGGCGGCGCGTCGTCAATTACGCGAAGCGGCACGGCATGGAGCCGGAAGGCCGCCGTATCGAGAAGGTTCCGTACGGTGGGCTCGGCCTGGAGTTCTTCCTTGCGGAGGGCCCGCATCCCAACGCGCGCAGTCAGCGGCCGACGGCGAGCGGTCCGGTTCCCGTGCCCGCGCGGCTGGTGCGCCTTCATCCGGCTGTGGCTGCGCTCAGGGACGACGACCAGCACCTGGTGATGCCGTCGGCGTTGCGCCGCAGGTCGCTCCTGCTGCTCCAAGGGCTGGCGGCTGAAGCGAAGCGGCGAGGTTACGAAGTCAGAAAGGTCCGGTGAACCGTTCCGGGTTCGGTAGGGACTCGATCCTCTCAAATGATCGAGTCCCTACCGAACCCGGAACGGTTCAATGTCGAGGTCAACGTCCCTGGTAGAGCCGCTTCCGCGCGGCTCAGGAGCAATCTCCAGAACGGGTGTCGCCTATTCGCATCCGGTGCAATTGGCGGCGCTTGGAATATCGGAACGGGATATAGCGGTAGACGGTGATCACCGTGCAGTGGCGAGGTGATCGGCCCCGGTGTCCTACCCCGGCAGCTACAGCCAGTACTACCTCACCAGCGGCAACGCCTGCAGCGGCGCCGGTACGCCGTTCATGACGTGGGGCAGCGGCGTCCGGGTGTGCAGCGACGTCCGCCTGAGCGCGCCGGTGGTGACCACGCTCAGCGGCCCCACCAGCGTGCGGGGCCTGTGCCAGAAGCAGGGCGACACGGTGAACGCCGAGGGCTGCGCCAACAACTGGTGGAGCAAGCTGCGGGACCAGAACGGCTTCATCAGCAACATCTACATCGACCACCCGGCCGCCCTGCTCCCTGGCGTCCCCCTCTGCTGACCGAACTCCCGGCCGGCCCGGACACGTAGGTTCGGGTCGGCCCACACCTTGGTGCGGCCCTCTTGCAGGACCGCGAAGAACACAACGAGGAACGGTGCGGTCATGCCGGGTGGCCGTGGGGGTCGGATGCCTCGAGTTCGCGGGCGAGTGTCGCCGCGTCGTGGGGTCCGGTGTGGCGGCGGTTGCCGATGAAGAAGGTCGGGACGCCGCGGGCTCCGCTGGCTTCGGCGCTGGCGGCGTCGGCCCGGACCCGGGCGGCCGTGTGCTCCTCGTCGAGGTCCCGGAGGAACTTCTCGACATCGAGGCCTATGCGGGCGGCGTAGCCGACGATGTCGTCGAATTCGAGCTGGTCCTGGTGGGTGAAGAGCAGGTCGTGCATCTGCCAGAAGCGCCCCTGCGCGTCTGCGGCGACGGCTGCCCGGGCGGCGAGCTCGGCGTGCTCGTGCACGTCGGGGAGCGGCAGGTGCCGGAAGACGTAGCGGAGCCGGTCGCCGAATCGCTGCTTCAGTTCCTGGGCGACACCGGTGGCGTGGGCGCAGAAGGGACATTGGTAGTCGCCGTATTCCACCAGGGTCAGGGGCGCGTTTGGGGAGCCGGCAAGGTGGTCCGTGGCCGGGTCGACGGGGCGGTCGAGGGTACGGGGCAGGTCGGCGTCCGTCTCGCCGCCCAGGACCGCGGCGAGGCGGAACGTCAGCCATCCCAGGACCGTGGCGAGCACGGCCGCCAGCAGG
>NZ_JBFAKH010000101.1:0-22624 GCF_040655635.1 Streptomyces sp. NPDC050388 | reverse complement strand
CTGGACACCTCGGCCGACGCGCGCGGCCGGGTGGTGCCGGCGGTGCGGCCGGCCCGCGTACCGCTCTCGCACGCCCAGCAGCGGCTGTGGTTCCTCCAGCACCTGGAGGGGCCGAGCGACGCGTACAACGTGCCGATCTCGCTCAACCTGACGGGATCGCTGGACGAGGAGGCGCTGCGGCAGGCGCTGGCGGACGTCGTGGACCGGCACGAGAGCCTGCGCACGGTCGTCGTCGAGGACAGTTCCGGCACCGCCCATCAGGTGGTGCTGAGCCCGGAGCAGGCGCGGGTGCCGCTGACCGTGGAGCGTCTCGCCTCGGACACGGAGGTAGACGCGCGGATGCGGCAGGCCGCCGGGTACGTCTTCGACCTCGCCTCCGAGATCCCCCTCCGCGCCTCCCTGTTCGAGGTCGAGGGCGAAGAGGCCACCGGCCGCAGGGCCCTGCTGCTGCTCACCCACCACATCGCCAGTGACGCCTGGTCGCGGGGCATCCTCATCCGGGACCTGGTGGCGGCGTACGCCGCCCGCACCACGACCGGGCAGGCGCCGGACCGGGCGCCGTTGCCGGTGCAGTACGCCGACTACAGCCTCTGGCAGCGCGACGTCCTCGGCTCCGAGGACGACCCGGGCAGCGAGGCGTACCGCCAACTCGACCACTGGAAGCGGGCGCTGGCCGGGCTGCCCGAGGAGCTGTCGCTGCCGTTCGACCGGCCGCGGCCGGCGGTGGCCTCGTACCGGGGCGACCGGGTCGCCTTCGACCTGCCGCAGGATGTGTACGAGCGGCTCGTCCGGGTGGGCCGCGACCAGGGGGCCAGCCTGTTCATGGTGCTTCAGGCGGGGCTCGCGGCGCTGCTGACCCGGCTGGGCGCGGGCACGGACATCCCGCTGGGCACGCCGATCGCCGGCCGCACCGACGACGCGCTGGACGACCTGGTCGGCTTCTTCGTGAACACGCTGGTGCTGCGCACGGACACCTCGGGCGACCCGACGTACGCCGAGCTCATCGAGCGGGTCCGGGCCGAGTCCCTGGCCGCGTACGCGCACCAGGACCTGCCGTTCGAGCGGCTGGTGGAGGCGGTCAACCCGGAGCGTTCGCTGTCCCGGCACCCCCTCTTCCAGACCATGCTGAGCTTCGACAACGCCGGTCGTGCCGACGCCCGCGCGGATCTGGCCGGGCTCACGGTCTCCGGGCGGCCCCTCGGGGCGCCCGCCGCGAAGTTCGACCTGTCCTTCGAACTCGCCGAGCGTCCGGCGGGGCCCGGCGGGGCGGCCGGTCTGAGCTGTGCGCTGGACTACAGCACCGACCTGTTCGACCGGGGGACCGCGCAGGCAGTCGCCGACCGCTTCGTCCGTGTGCTGACCGCGCTCGCCGAGGACCCGGGGCGCCGGGTCGGCGAGACGGAGATCCTCGGCCCGGACGAGCGGCGGCGGATGCTCGTCGAGTGGAACGACACGGCGGTCGGCCACGCGGACCGCACGCCGGTCCACGTCCTCTTCGAGGAGCGCGCGGCCGCCGAACCGGAGGCTCTTGCCGTCGTGTCGGGTGAGGAGCGGCTCGGCTACGGCGAGTTGAACGAGCGGGCCAACCGGCTGGCGCACCGGCTGCTCGGCCGGGGCGTCGGCCGGGAGAGCCGGGTCGCGGTCTTCCAGGAGCGCTCCGCCGCGCTGGTGGTCTCCACGCTGGCCGTGCTCAAGGCGGGCGGTGTGTACGTGCCGATCGATCCGCAGCAGCCCGCGTCCCGCTCCGAGTTCATCCTGCGGGACACCGGGGCCGTGGCACTGCTCACCGACCGCGACCCGGGCGACCTGCCCTTCGCCGTGGACGTGCCGGTCCTCGACGTCGGCCCCGGCACGGACCTGTCCGGTGAGGCCGACACCGACCCCGGGGTGCCGACGGACGCCGAGCAGCTCGTGTACGTGATGTACACCTCGGGCTCGACGGGCACTCCCAAGGGCGTCGCCAACACCCACCACAACGTGGTGCACCTGGCGGCGGACCGCTACTGGCGGGGCGGGCGTCACGAGCGGGTGCTGATGCACTCGCCGTACGCCTTCGACGCCTCGACGTTCGAGATCTGGACGCCTCTGCTGACGGGTGGCACCGTCGTGGTGGCCCCCGCCGGGCGGCTGGACGCGGCCGACCTCGCCGCCGCCATCTCCGGGCACGAGGTCACGGGTCTGTTCGTCAGCGCCGGTCTGTTCCGGGTGCTCGCCGAGGAGCGGCCCGAGTGCTTCCGCGGGGTGCGGGAGATCTGGGCCGGCGGCGACGTGGTCTCCCCCACGGCCGTCCGCCGGGTCCTGGATGCCTGCCCGGACACGATCGTCGCCAACGAGTACGGGCCGACGGAGACCACGGTGTTCTCCGCCGTGAACCCGCTGCGCGATCCGGCGGAGGTGCCAGAGGCGGTCGTACCGATCGGTCGGCCCCTGTGGAACACCCGCCTGTACGCCCTCGACGAGCGGCTGCGGCCGGTGCCCGTGGGCGTGCCCGGCGAGCTGTACATCGCGGGCAGTGGTGTGGCCCGCGGCTATCTCGGCCGGGCCGCGCTGACGGCTCAGCGTTTCGTGGCCGACCCGTTCGCGGGCGTCGGCGAGCGGATGTACCGCACCGGTGACGTCGTACGGTGGCTGTCCGACGGGCGGCTGGAGTTCCTGGGCCGGGTCGACGACCAGGTCAAGCTGCGGGGCTTCCGGATCGAGCCGGGCGAGGTGGAGGCGGTCCTCGCGGGCCGGCCGGAGGTGAGTCAGGCCGCGGTGGTGCTGCGGGAGGACCGGCCCGGCGACAAGCGGCTCGTGGCGTACGTGGTGGCGGGCGCGGGCGGCCCGGCCGACCCCGAGGCGCTGCGGGCGCACGTGGCGGGCACGCTGCCCGAGTACATGGTCCCGTCGGCCGTCGTCGTCCTGGACGGGCTGCCGCTCACCCTGAACGGCAAGCTCGACCGGCGGGCCCTGCCCGCGCCCGACTACGGTGCCGACACCGACCGGCGCGGACCGCGTACGGAGCGGGAGAAGGTGCTGTGCGGGCTGTTCGCGGACGTCCTGGGGCTGGCCGAGGTCGGCGTCGACGACGGGTTCTTCGACCTCGGCGGCGACAGCATCATGTCGATCCAGCTGGTCAGCCGGGCACGCCGGGCCGGATTGGAACTGTCGGTGCGCGATGTGTTCGAGCACCGGACCGTCGCGGCGCTCGCCGAGGTCGTCACCGAGACCGGCACCGCCGTCGCGGAGGACCCCGGCGCCGGCATCGGCGACGTACCGCTGACGCCGATCATGCGGTGGTTCCTCGAACGCGGCGGCCCCGTCGACCAGTTCAACCAGTCCCGGCTGGTGCAGGCGCCCGCGTCGCTGCGCCACGAGGACCTCACGGCCGCGCTGGGGGCGCTGCTGGACCACCACGACGCGCTGCGGGCCCGGCTGACGGCCGGCCCGGAACGGCGGCTGGAAATCCGCGGGCCCGGAGCGGTCGACGCCGGCTCCGTCGTCCGCCGGGTGGACGCCTCCGGCCTCGACGAGGACGCCCTGCAGGACCTCGTACGGGCCGAGACGGTCGCCGCGCGGGAGCGCCTGGACCTCGGTGCGGGACGGGTCGTCCAGTCCGTCTGGTTCGACCGGGGCGACACCCGGCCCGGTCTGCTGCTGCTGATCGTCCACCATCTGGTGATCGACGGGGTCTCCTGGCGGATCCTCGTACCGGACCTCGCCGAGGCGCACCGTGCCGTGGCCGCGGGCCGGTCGGCCGAACTGCAGCCGGTGGGCACCTCGTTGCGCCGCTGGGCGCAGCGCCTCACCGAGGTGGCGGGTGATCCGGCCCGCACGGCCGAGGCGGACTGGTGGCGGTCGGTGCTGCGGCCCGGTGACCCGCTGCTGGGGCGGCGGCCGCTGGATCCGTCCCGGGACACCTACTCCTCCGCCCGCCATCTCACCCTGACCCTGCCCGCGGCGGTGACCGAGCGGCTGCTGACCCGGGTGCCCGCCGCGTTCCGGGCCGAGGTCAACGACGTCCTGCTGGCGGCGTTCGCGCTCGCCTGGGCCCGCCGCGGCGGCGCCCGGGGAGCCGGGGTCCTGCTGGACCTGGAGGGGCACGGGCGTGAGGAGGACCTCGTCGGCAGGGTGGACCTGTCCCGCACGGTCGGCTGGTTCACCAGCCTGCACCCGGTGCGGGTGGACGCCGGCGGGGTCGACCTCGCCGACGCGTTCGCGGGCGGACCGGCCGCCGGTGCCGTCGTCAAACGGGTCAAGGAGCAGCTGCGGGAGGTGCCCGACAAGGGCATCGGGTACGGGCTCGTCCGCCATCTGAACCCGCACACCGCGACCGGGTTCGCCGGGCTGCCGACACCGCAGGTCGCTTTCAACTACCTCGGCCGGTTCACCACCGCCGGAGTCGAGAACGCGGGCAGTGCGACGGTTCCGGACTGGACGGTGCTGGCCACCGCGTCCGGTGTCGGCGGCACCGACCCCCGGGTGTCGCTCGCCCACCCGCTGGAACTCAACGCCCGTACCAACGACGGGCCGCGCGGGCCCGAGCTGTCGGCCACCTGGTCCTGGGCCGGCGGAATCCTCGACGAGGACGGGGTGCGGGAGCTGGCCGAGCTGTGGTTCAGAGCGCTGGAGGCGCTCGCCGACCACGCGGAGAACCCCGAGGCCGGCGGGCTGACCGTCTCGGACGTGTCGCTGAGCCTGCTGGACCAGAGCGAGATCGACCTGCTGGAAGACGAGTGGAGGAACCTCTGATGGCGAAGCAGTCCGGACTGCAGGACATCCTGCCCCTGGCACCGCTGCAGGAGGGCCTGCTCTTCCACAGCGTGTACGACGAGGCGGCCCCCGACGTCTATCTGGTGCAGCAGGCCATCGACCTGGAGGGCGACCTGGACACGGCGGCGTTGGCCGCCGCCTGCCGGACCCTGCTGCGGCGTCACGCCAATCTGCGCGCGGCCTTCCGCTACCAGGGCCTGAAGCGGCCCGTCCAGCTGATCCCGCACCAGGTGGAGCTGCCGTGGGAGGAGACGGACCTCTCCCGCCTGCCCGAGCCGGAGCGGTCCGCGGCCGCGGACCGGCTGCTGGAGGAGGACCGGCTGCGCCGCTTCGACCTGGGCCGGCCGCCCCTGATGCGATTCACCCTGATGCGTCTGGGGGACCGCCGGTACCGCTTCGTGCTGACCAACCACCACATCCTGCTCGACGGCTGGTCGCGCCCCATGCTGGTGCGGGAGCTCCTCGCGCTGTACCGGACGAAGGGCGACGACGGCGCACTGCCGCGGGTCCGCCCCTTCCGGGACTACCTCCAGTGGCTGGCCGGGCAGGACCGGGACACGGCGGTGGCCGCCTGGCGGGAGGTGCTCGCCGGACTCGACGGGCCGACCCTCGTGGCCCCGCAGGCCGCCGAGCGCGCGCCGGTCGTGCCCGGCCGGCTGGAGACGGAGCTGGACGCCGCCGACCACGCGGCGCTCACCACGCTGGCCCGGGAACGGTCCCTCACCCTCAACTCCCTGGTGCAGGGCGCCTGGGCGGTGGTCCTGAGCGGCCTCACGGGCCGGGACGACGTGGTGTTCGGCACGACCGTCTCCGGACGGCCGCCGGAGGTCGCCGGGATCGAGACCATGGTGGGGCTGTTCATCAACACCGTGCCCGTGCGGGTACGGCTGCGGCCCGACGAGCCGTTCCTGGACGCGGTGCGCCGCACCCAGGACGAGCAGACCCGGCTCCAGTCGCACCAGCAGCTGGGGCTCGCCGAGGTGCAGCGGCTGGCGGGCGCGGGCGAACTCTTCGACACCACCATGGTGTTCGAGAACTATCCGGTCGACATCGGTGCCGAGCGGGACGAGCCCGGCGGCTTCGGCGGGGTGACCGTCACCGGCACCCGCAACCGGGACGCCACGCACTACCCGCTGGCGCTGGTGGCCGTGGGCCGCGATGGACTGCGGCTCCGCCTCGACCACCAGCCCGACCTGGTCCCGCCGGAGGTGGCCCGCGCCGTCCTGGACCGGCTGGTGCGCGTCCTGCGCGGCGTGGCCGCGGAGCCGCGGCGCGCCGTCGGACAGCTCGACCTGCTCTCCGCCGAGGAGCGGAACACCGTCCTGGCCCTCGGCCGCGGCACGGACACCGGTCCCGCTGAGGAGACGCTGCCCGCGGCCTTCCGCGCCCAGGCCGCGCGCACCCCGCACGCCCCGGCCGTCCGCTGCGGTACGACCGTGCTGGACTACGCCGAACTCGACGCCCGGTCCGACACGCTGGCGCGCGCCCTGGTCGCGCTCGGGGTGGAGGCCGAGACACCGGTGGGGCTCCTCATGGACCGCTCCGCACATCTGGTCGTCGCCCTGCTGGCCGTGCTCAAGGCGGGCGGCGCCTATGTGCCGCTCCGGCAGGGCGACCCCCTCGACCGGCTGCGTCAGGTCATCGGTCTGGCTGGCGTCTCCCACGTCCTCACCGACGCGGAACACGCGCCTCGCGCGGACGAGTTGAACCTGATCACCGTACGGGCCGACGCGCCGGACGCCCCGGACACCGGCGACGCGGAGCTGCCCGCCGGTCCCGGGCACGCCGACCGGCTCGCCTACGTGATGCACACCTCCGGCTCCACCGGGACGCCCAAGGGGGTCGCCGTCACCCACCGGGACGTGGTCGAGCTCGCCTGCGACCGGTCCTTCGCCGGCGGCGCCCACACCCGGGTGCTGGTCCACTCGCCGCACGCCTTCGACGCCTCCACGTACGAGGTGTGGGTGCCGCTGCTGTCCGGCGGCACCGCTGTCGTCGCCCCGCCGGGGGACCTGGACGCGGAGACCCTCGGCAAGGTGCTCACCGAGCACGAGGTGACCGGGCTGTGGCTGACCTCCGGACTCTTCCAGCTCGTCGCGGACGAGGCCCCCCACCACCTGGCGGGGGTGCGGGAGGTGTGGACGGGCGGCGACGTCGTCCCGGCCGCAGCCGTCCGCCGGGTCCGGGAGGCCTGCCCCGACACGGCCCTCGTCGACGGGTACGGGCCCACCGAGACGACCACGTTCGCGGTCCGCCACCGCATCCCGGCAAACTCCCCGGTGCCGGCGACCGTGCCCATCGGCACACCCCTGGACAACACCCGGCTGCTCGTCCTGGACACCGCGCTGCGTCCCGTCGCCCGGGGCCTCGCGGGTGAGCTGTACCTCGCGGGAGCGGGGCTCGCCCGCGGCTACTGGCGGCGGCCGGGTCTGACCGCGGAGCGTTTCGTCGCCGATCCGTACGGCCCGGCCGGCACCCGCATGTACCGCACCGGTGACCTCGTACGGTGGACGGCGGAGGGCACCCTCGAATACCTGGGGCGCGCCGACGAGCAGGTCAAGATCCGCGGTTTCCGCATCGAACTCGGCGAGATCGAGGCCGTGCTGGGCCGCCACCCCGAGGTCGCCCAGGCCGTCGTCACCCTGCGCGAGCCGCGCCCCGGCGACAAACGGCTGGTGGCCCACCTCGTCGCGGAGGAGGGCGGCGACCCGACGCCAGCCGCGCTGCACGCGTATCTCGCCGCCGAACTGCCGGACTACATGGTCCCGTCGGTCTTCGTGACCCTCGACGCGCTGCCCCTCACCGGCAACGGCAAGATCGACCGCAGGGCGCTGCCCGTGCCCGACACCGTCCCCACCGCCGTCGAGAGCCGGGCCCCGCGCACCCCGCGGGAGGACATCCTGTGCGGGCTCTTCGCCGAGCTCCTCGGCGTGCCACGGGTGGGCATCGACGACGACTTCTTCGCGCTCGGCGGGCACTCGCTGCTGGCCACCCGGCTGGTGGGCCGGATCCGCTCGGTCCTCGGCGCGGAACTGACCGTGCGGCAGCTGTTCGAGGCGCCGACGGTGGCGGCCCTGTCCCGCGCCCTCGACACCGCGGGCGCGGCCCGTCCGGCCCTGCGGCCCGCCGAGCCGCGCCCGGAGCGGATCCCCGCCTCCCCCGCACAGCGCAGACTGTGGTTCCTGCACCGCTTCGAGGGGCCGAGCCCGACGTACAACATCCCGTTCGCGCTGCGGCTCTCCGGCGACCTGGACCGGTCGGCGCTGCGGGCCGCGCTCGCCGACCTGACGGACCGACACGAGAGCCTGCGGACGGTGTTCGCGGAGGACGCCGAGGGGCCCCGGCAGATCGTGCTGCCGGCCGCCGAGGCCCGGCCGGAACTCACCGTCGTCCCGTCGGTGGCGCCGGACCGGCTGGAGGCGGAGATCACCGGGGCGGCGTCCCACGCCTTCGACCTGGCGGCCGAGATCCCGCTGCGGGCCCGGCTGTTCGAAACGGGCGAGCGTGAACAGGTGCTGCTCCTGCTGGTCCACCACATCGCCGGCGACGGCTGGTCGGTGCCCCTGCTCGCCCGTGATCTCACCACCGCGTACACGGCCCGCCTCGGGCAGCACGCGCCCGACTGGCGTCCGCTGCCCGTCCAGTACCCCGACTACACCCTGTGGCAGCGCGAGGCACTCGGCTCGGAGGACGATCCCGACAGCCCTGCGGCCCGCCAACTCGCCTACTGGAAGGAGGCGTTGGCGGGGCTTCCGGAGGAGCTCGCGCTGCCCGCCGACCGGCCGCGTCCGGCAGCTGCCGGGGGCCGGGGCGGCCGGGTGCTGTACGAGGTGCCCGAGGAGCTGCACGCGCGGATCGTCGCCGTCGCCCGGGCCTGCCAGGCCAGCCCCTTCATGGTGGTCCAAGCGGCCGTCGCCGCTCTGCTCACCCGGCTCGGCGCGGGCGAGGACATCCCTCTGGGCACCCCCGTCGCCGGACGCACCGACGACGCCCTGGACGGTCTCGTCGGCTTCTTCGTCAACACCCTGGTGCTGCGCGCCGACACCTCCGGCAACCCCGCCTTCCGGGAGCTGGTGGCCCGGGTCCGCGAGACGGACCTGGCGGCGTACGCGCATCAGGACGTGCCCTTCGAGCGGCTCGTGGAGGTGCTCAACCCCAAGCGCTCACCGGCCCGCCACCCGGTCTTCCAGACCATGCTGACCTTCAACAACACCGACCGGCGGCCGGGCGACGGACTGCGTCTGCCCGGACTGGACGCCGAGTCCCTGTCCGCCGACACCGGCACCGCCAAGTTCGACCTGCTGTTCTCCTTCGCCGAGCGGTACGACACCGACGGGCGGCCCTCCGGACTGGGCGCGGGCCTGGAGTTCAGCACCGACCTGTTCGACCCGGACACCGCCGAGACGCTCGTCACCCGGCTGCTGCGCCTGCTGGACGCGGTCACCGCGGCACCGGACCGTGCCATCGGGGACGTGCCCCTGCTGGACGACGAGGAACGCGGCCGTGTCCTGGCCGCCGCCCACGGGCCGACGAGCAAACCAGCCGGCGGGCCGCTCCCGGAGCGTTTCGCGGCGGCGGTCGCGCGGGCCCCGCACGCCGTGGCCGTCGAGACACCCGAAGGCGTGCTGACGTACGCCGAGCTGAACGCCCGGGCCAACCGGCTGGCCCGGCTGCTCGTCGACCGGGGGGCGGGGCCGGAGAGCCTGGTCGCGGTGGCCATGCACCGGTCGGCCGAGCTGGTCACCGCGTGCCTGGCGGCCCTCCAGGCCGGCGCCGGATACCTGCCGGTCGACCCCGAGTACCCGGCCGACCGCATCGCGTACATGCTCGACGACGCCCGGCCGGCCTGTGTCCTGACCACCCGGGACCTCGCCGAGGCGCTGCCCTCCGGACCGGCCGGACTCCTGCTCGTGGTGGACGACCCCGCCACCGAGGCCCGGCTCGCCTCCCGGCCGGGCGACGACCTGACCGACGCCGAGCGGACCGTCCCGCTCGACCCGGCCCATCCCGCGTACGTGATCTACACCTCCGGCTCGACCGGCCGCCCCAAGGGCGTCACCATGCCGGTGCGCGCCCTGGCCAATCTCCTCGACTGGCACGAGCGGACCCTGCCGGGCGGGCCCGGCACCCGGGTGGCGCAGTTCACCGCGGTGAGCTTCGACGTCTCCGTCCAGGAGATCCTCTCCGCGCTGCTGGCCGGCAAGACCCTGGTCGTCTGCCCCGAGGACGTCCGCCGCGACCCGGAGCGGCTGGCCGACTGGCTGGGCGAGCGGCGGATCCAGGAGCTGTACGCGCCCAACCTGGTCATCGATGCGGTCTGTGAGGCGGCCACCGCCGCCCGCCTCGACCTGCCCGACCTCACCGACCTGGTGCAGGCCGGTGAGGCGCTGACCCCGCACGGGGCCATGCGCGCCTTCTGCGCCGCCCGCCCCGGCCGCCGCCTGCACAACCACTACGGTCCCGCCGAGACCCACGTGGTGACGGCCCACCGGCTCCCGGCGGACCCGGCCGAGTGGGGTCCCTCGGCGCCTCCGATCGGCCGGCCCGTCGACAACACCGCCGTCCGGCTCCTCGACCCGTGGCTGAACCCGGTTCCGCCCGGCGTCCCGGGTGAGCTGTACATCGGCGGGGACGCGCTCGCCCGCGGCTATCTGGGCCGGGCCGACCGCACCGCCGAACGGTTCGTCGCCGACCCCCACGGTCCGGTGGGCGCCCGCATGTACCGCACCGGCGACCTCGCGCGGCTCACCCGCGACGGGCTGCTGGTGTACCTGGGCCGGGCCGACGCCCAGGTCAAGATCCGCGGCTTCCGTATCGAACCCGGCGAGATCGAGGCCGCCCTCACCGCGCACGCCTCGGTCGCGCAGGCCGCGGTCGTCGTACGGGAGGACCGGCCCGGGGACCGGCGTCTGGTCGGCTACGTCGTGGCCGCCCACCAGGAGACCTCCGACCCGGCGCAGCTGCGCGAGCACCTCGCCGGGCGGCTGCCCGCCCACATGGTGCCGGCCGCGCTCGTCACCCTCGAGGGACTCCCACTGACCCCCAACGGCAAGCTGGACCGCACCGCACTCCCCGTGCCCGCGTACGCCGCGGGCCGGGAGTCGAGGCCACCCCGGACGCCCGCTGAGCACACCGTGTGCCTCCTCTTCGCCGAGGTGCTGGGCGTCGAACGAGTCTGTGTGGAGGACGACTTCTTCGAACTGGGCGGGCACTCCTTCCTGGCCGCCCGTCTGATGGCCCGGCTCCGCGAGGAGTTCGGCCAGGAGCTCCCGGTCCGCACGGTCTTCGACTCCCCCACCCCGGAGGGCGTCGCCGCCGTACTGACGGGGACGGCCGACGGGTCCGCGGGACGTTCCTCCGAGGGGCTGCTCCCGCTGCGGGCGCGCGGCAGGGCCGCCCCCCTGTTCTGTCTGCACCCGGGCGGCGGGTTCAGCTGGTGCTACGCCGGGCTCGTCCGCCATCTCGGCCCGGACGTGCCGGTCTACGGCATCCAGGCGCGCGGTCTCGACGGCGGCGGTCCGCTGCCGTCGTCCATGGCGGAGATGACCGAGGACTACCTCGCGCGGATCCGTCACGTGCAGCCGTCCGGCCCGTACCGGCTGGCGGGCTGGTCGTTCGGCGGACTCGCCTCGCACGCCCTGGCGACCAGGCTGCGCGCCGAGGGCGAGGAGGTGTCCCTGCTCGCCCTGCTGGACGCCTATCCGCCGGGCGAGAACGCGGACACCTCGGAACCGGTCGAGCACGAGGTGGTCGCGCACAATCTGCGGGCCATGGGCTTCGAATTCGACATGGCCGAGCTCATAGCAGACCAGGAAGGCGTTCTGCGACGTTTCCGGGAGTTCCTGCAGTCCGGGGACCAGGCACTGGCACAGCTGGAGGCCCGGGACATACTCGCACTGAAGGACGTCTATGTGAACAATGTCCGGCTCATGCGGAGGTTCACACCGGAATTCTTCGACGGGGACGTCCTCTTCGTCTCCGCGGAGCGGAAATCGGCGGACGACCGGCAGGGCCGCCTGAATGTCAGCTTGTGGCAACCGTTCACGGGTGGTTCGGTCGAGGTGTGCACCATAGACTCGACGCACGGAAATCTGATGACGGATGCCCGTCATATGGCCCGGATCGGCCAATTCCTCGCGGACCGTCTGTGACCTTTCACGAGATCCCCGACAGACCATCCCAGAGAAACAGAAAGCGCTGAGAAGGAGCGATGGAATGAGCAGCAATCCCTTCGAGGACCCCGAGGGCACCTACCTGGTCCTGGTCAACGACGAGGGGCAGCACTCGCTGTGGCCGGCGTTCGTCGAGGTACCCGCGGGCTGGCGGACCGTCCTCGGGGAGAGCACCCGGGACGCGGCACTCGACTACGTCAACGCGCAGTGGACCGACATGCGTCCCAAGAGCCTCGTCGACGCGATGGACGGCGCCGCCTGATCCGATCGCTTCACGGCCCGCGCACCCGGGCGCCCCGGGGCGCGGGCCGCCTGCGTACCCGGGGGCGCGCACCGCACGACCACCACGAGAGGGGAGAGACACCATGCCGGTCATTCCCGTGAATGGGATTCGGCTCAGCTACGAGGAGGCCGGCACCGGCGACCCGGTGGTGATGATCCAGGGCACCGGCGGCGGCCGTACCGTGTGGCAGCTGCACCAGGTGCCCGCGCTCACCGCGGCCGGTCTGCGCGTGATCACCTTCGACAACCGGGGCATCCCCCCGTCCTCCGAGTGCCCCGAGGGCTTCACCCTGCAGGACATGGCCGGGGACGTGGCCGGGCTCATCGAGCATCTGGACCTCGGCCCCTGTGCCGTCGTCGGCACGTCCATGGGCGCGTTCGTCGCCCAGGAGCTGGCACTGGCCCGGCCCGAGCTGGTCAGCCGGGTCGTGCTGATGGCGACCCGCGGCCGCACCGACTTCCTGCGCGCCGAGCTCACCCGCACGGAGATCGACCTGTACGACTCGGGTGTACGGCTCCCGGACCGGTACGCGGCCGTCCTGCGGGCCCTGAAGTCGCTGTCGCCGCAGACGCTCGACGACGACACGGCGATGGCCGACTGGCTCGACCTGTTCGAGCTGACGTCCGCGGCGGGGCCGGGACAGCGGGCGCAGATGGAGGTCAGCCGGCTGGAGAACCGGCTGGCCGCCTACCGGGGCATCCGCGTCCCCTGTCAGGTCATCGCCTTCGCCGACGACCTGGTCACCCCGCCCCGCCTGGGCCGGGAGGTCGCCGATGCCGTCCCGGGCGCCCGCTTCGACCTCGTCGAGGGCTGCGGGCACTACGGCTACCTGGAGGATCCCGCCACGGTGAACAAGGTGCTCGTGGAGTTCCTCACCGGCCCGTGAGGGAAGGCACGGCACGACGCGAGGGGCCCGGCGGACACCGGGCCCCTCTTCGTTTCAGGCGCCCGGTGCGAGGGACGCGGCGTAGCCCTTCAGGCAGGCGTTCGGGTAGTGGAGGCCGTTGGCCCACAGGGTGCCGTCTGTCGTGGGATACAGGGCCGTCACCTCGGAGCCTGGGCTCGCCCCGGGTGCCGCGGCCGTCTCCCACGTGGAGCCGTTCCAGCGGGCCAGGCCCCGGTCCTTGGTGCGGTGCGTGTACAGGCCGGCCCACACGGTTCCGTCGTGGACGGCCAGGGCCTGGACGGACATGCGGTCCTCGGACTCGTCACCGGTCGGGGCGGGCACCGGCCCGTAGGTCGTCTGCCCGCTGGTGCCGTCCCCGCGCAGCACGAACGCCCTGGGCGCGCCGGTTCCGTCGTCGGAGTACATGTTGCGGTCGGTGCCGCCGATCCACACCTCGCCGTTGCGCACGACCACCGCGTTCACGCTCGCCGACAGCCCGGACAGCTGCGGCAGCGCCACCTCCTGCCACGACGTGCCGTCGTAGTGCGCCGCGAAGAGGCGGTCGCTGCCCGAGCCGACCACTAGGCTTGAGTCTGTCGGGGATCTTGGAGTTTCCCGGTGCGCCAGCGTGATCAACGGGCATGCTCGGAGCTGTTTCGATGATCGATGCAGTTGTCGAGGTGTCCGTTATCGCTCCGCCCCCCGTTCCGGTGAGCAAGTCCCGTCTCTGACCGTGCAGATCGCGCGGGCGAGCAATCCGGGCGGTACGACGGCGATGTGGGTGAGAGACCGGCTGGACGGGCTGTGGTGCGACGAGGACTTCGCGGGCTGGTATCCGCGCGACGGACGCCCCGGCATCTCGCCCGCCCAGCCGGCCGCCGTCTGTGTGCTGCAGTTCCTGCTGAACCTGTCGGACCGGCAGGCGGCGGAAGCGGTTCGCTGCCGGATCGATTTCACGTACGCCCTGGCCCTGGAGCCGGACGGTCCCGGCTTCCACCACAGCGTGCCGGCCGACTTCCGTGAGCGCCTGGCCCGGGACGACCGCGCCGGCCGTCTTCTCGACCTGGCGCTCGCGCGTCTGAAGGAGGCCGGGCTCGTGCGCGAGCGCACCACGCAGCGCACCGACTCCACCCACGTCCTGGCCGCGGTGCGTGACCTGACCCGGCTGGAACTGGTCACCGAGGCAGTCCGTGCCGTGCTGGAGGAAGTAGCCCGCATCGCATCACACCTGCTGACCGGCCTGGTCGACGAGGACACAGCCATCGCCGTGAACATCGAACGACTCAGCAGCCAGTCAGCGGCCGAGGAAGCATCGCCACCGAGACCGCCGACCGCTTTCATGACCTTCCTGGACCATAACGGCCCGCCCCGGCCGAAGTCCTGGCGAACCCTCGGAACCTGAGCCCGACCCACCAAGATCCCCGACAGAGTCAAGCTCAGACGTCGTCGTCGGACACGACGTGCACGGCCTTCGGGTTGGTCCAGGCGTCCGGCGCGCCGAGCTTGGTCAGCGTCCAGGCCGAGCCGTTCCAGTGGGCGACCGCGCCGGGCACGTCGCCGTTGCTCTCGCGGTAGTTGCCGACCGCCCACACGTCGGTGCGGGAGACGGCCCGGGCCGCCAGCACCTCGAAGCGGGGGACGCTCCGGTCGGCCCACCGGGAGCCGTTCCAGTGGTGCTGCCCGAAGTCGCCCCGCACATTGCGTCCGAGGGCCCACACGTCGTCGGGCGCGGTGCCGGTGAGCACGTCGGTGGAGGCGTCGTCGGGGGCAGCGGCAGGCTGCGCCAGGTGCCTGCCTGCCGTGTCCACAGCGTGTGTTCGTACTCGCAGGGCAGACAGATGGTGCTGGTCTGCACGGTGCTGCGTGCCACGGCCGACGTCGCGTCGAAGGGCACGTACGAGCTGAGTCCGGCCGGAGGCGGTACGGGCTGCCATCCCGTGGCGGCGTGGGCCCGGTCCGCCGAGGTCAGGCCGGCCAGGAGCGCCAGGAGCAGTGCTCCCACCGCGTACAGCGCGGCCCGTAACCGGTTCATGGGTCTGTGTTCGATCCGCATGCTGGCTCCCGTCGAGGTCGGTTGCCGCACCTCCACCGTCGCCGCTGCGCCGGGCCGGGCGGGAACGGGCAGGCCGGGGACGAAAGGAGAGGAGGGAGGGTCGTCTCCGTCCGGGGGTGACGGGCGACCCTCCCTCCTCGGTGGAGGGACCTGGCTCTACTGCTGGTAGTAGTCAGGTCGCGAGGTATCACGGCGGTACTGGCCGGGCTGCGCCTCCTGTTGCGGATGGCCGCCCTGCTGGTACGGCTGCTGCTGGTACCCGCCCCGCTGGTACGGCTGGCCGTACTGCTGCGAGGAGCCCGACCGTGCGTACCGCGGCTGCTCCTCGGGGTGGTGGCGGGTGGGCCCGGTCTGGTCCGGGACGTCGGCCGAGCCACCGTTTCCGCCGGAGACCTTGCCGGGCCACCAGTTCCACTTGCCCAGCGCGGTCATCAGCGCCGGCAGCACATAGATCCGGATGATCACGGCGTCCAGCAGGATGGCAGCCGCCAGCCCCACGCCCAGCTGCTTGAACTCGACCATGCTCAGCGTGCCGAAGATCGCGAACACCCCGACCATGACGATCGCGGCGCTGGTCACCACGCCCGCGGAGCGTGTGATGCCCTCACGGACGGCGTCCTTGACGGTGACGCCTTCCAGCGCGGCCTCGCGGATCCGGCTGACCACGAAGACGTGGTAGTCCATCGACAGTCCGAACAGCACGACGAACAGGAACAGCGGCAGCCACGAGACGACCGCGCCCGAGCTGTGGAAGTCGAGGATCCCCTCCGCCCAGGTGTTCTGGAAGACGGCGACGAGCACACCGAACGAGGCCGCCGCGGAGAGCAGGTTCAGCAGGATCGCGGAGAGCGCCACGGCCAGCGACCGGAAGATCATCACCATGGTGACGAAGGTCAGCAGCAGGACGAAGCCCACCACCCAGGGCATGCGCTCCTCCAGGTGGCCGGTGAAGTCCACGCCCTGCGCCACCTTGCCGCCGACCGCGCTCTCGGCGTCGGGCACGTCGGCCATGGCCTGCGGCACCCAGTCGCGCAGCAGGTCCAGGGACTCGCGGGCGCCGTCGCTCTTGGGCGCGTACGGCGTTCCGACGTCGACGGTGTGGACCCGGTGGTCCGCCGACTCCTTGATCGTCGGTGTCGAGTCGTGTGCGAACAGCTCGTCGTCCGCGGTGCGCTCCAGCAGGCCCTTCAGCGCGGTCTTCACCTCGTCGGCCCGGTCGGCGGGCGCCCGGACGGCGACCCGGTGCACGGTGCCCTTGCTGGGGAAGGCCTCGGTGAGCCGGTCCATCGCCTGCACCACGGGGATGTCCCGGGACAGGTCGTCGGAGCCCGGCTGCTTGAGCTTCATGTCGAGGGCCGGCGCGGCCAGCAGCAGCAGCGCGCCCACAGACACCACCAGGGTGACGGCCGGCTTGGACAGTGCCGGACGCAGCAGCGCGGGCCACACCCTCGACTCTCCGGAGCGCATGGTGAGCCGCCAGAGAAACGGCACCTTCGGCTTGTCGACCCAGCGCCCCAGCTTGGCGAGCAGGGCGGGCAGCACGGTCAGCGAGGCCAGCACGGCGACGGCCACGACGATGATCGAGCCGGTGGCCAGGGACGCGAAGGTCGCCTCGTTGGCCAGGTAGAGGCCGGCCATCGCCACGATCACCGTGGTGCCGGACACCACGACGGTGTGCCCGGAGGTCTCCGCGGCAACCTCGACCGCGTCGACGTGGGACTTCCCCGCGTGGCGCTCCTCGCGCTCCCGCTTGAGGTAGAAGAGCGAGTAGTCCACGCCCACGGCCATGCCCATGAGCAGGATGACGTTGCTGACCGCGCTGGTCTCGGGCAGCACGTGGGAGGCGAGCGTGGACAGTCCGATGGCGGCGCCGACGCACGAGAGGGCCAGCACCACGGGCACACCGGCCGCGATGACCGTGCCGAAGACGACGAGCAGGATCAGCAGGGTCAGCGGCAGGCTGATCAACTCGGCCTTCTTGAAGTCATCGCCGAGCGTCTCCGACAGTCCCTTGGCCGTCGAGCCGGTGCCCACCTCGTCGACCCGCAGGCCCTCGTGGGCGTCCTGGACCGCCGCGCTGACGTCGAGCAGGGGCTGCACCCGCTGGTCGGCGTTCTCCGTGTCGCCCTTCATGGTGACGGGGACCAGCAGCGCCTCGCCGTTGGGCGAGGGGACCGGGTCACCGACGCTCTCCACCTCGTCGAGCGCCTTCATCCGCTCGACGAGGTCCGCCGCCGCTTCCCGGCCGACCGACGGGTCCAGCTTCCCGCCGTCCTCGGCGGTGATCAGCACGTTCTCCTCGGCCTTCTCGGGGAAGTCGCCGGAGTAAACGATCTTGCTGGCCCGGCCCGACTCGCGGACCCCGGACTCCTCGTCGCTGATCGCGTTGGTGCCGGCCGCTCCGCCCAGGAAGAGGCACGCGGCGACGAACACGACCCACAGGCCGATGGCGGACCACGGATGTGTGGCACTCCATCGCGCAATCCGTACCGTTGCCGGTTTCTTTCGCACCTTGCTTCCTTCCGTTGCTGCAGGTCCGGCCCGGGAAGCCGGTCGGATCTCGACGAGGAAAACGCTAGATCCGCCGACAGCGGGTGGATACGAGGTAAACCATCGTGGTGGCCGCTGATTTCCGCAGGTTCGACGTACGGAAAACCGCAGGTGCCGCCCTGCGGAAAACCGCAGGCAGAAACCTGCGGGAAACCGCAACACCCCTGGAAATCCTTGACCGTTAAAGGCTGGACCGTTACATTCGGAGCGCGAATTGAGCGGCATCCGCAAAAGGCTGCGCAATAGCTTTCTGCTTGAAATATCGGCCGATCGCGAATCGTAGCTCATTGAATGACAGACGTACATTCCTTGGCAATTAGTTGCCGAGGCGCAACGACAGTCGAGGGGAGAAAATGGAGACCACGGTCCTCACCCGGCAGCATGTTGCCAAACTCGTCAAGGAGAGCGGCAACGATCGCTTCATGGACCAGATGATCGTCCGACTCCAGGAGGCGTTCACCGCGGCGGACAAGGGCGTGAGCCCCACCCGGGACGGATTTCTACGCGGCCCGGAGAACACAGCCATCGTCGAATGGATGCCGCACCATGATCCGGGACGTTCCATAACGATCAAGACGGTGGCCTACACTCCGTCGAACCCCAGCACGTTCCAGCTGCCCACCATCATCGGATCCCTCACGCGCTACGACGACGTGACGGGCCGTCTGCTGGCGGTGTGCGACGGGATCCTGCCCACGGCGATCCGCACGGGAGCCGCCTCGGCGATCGCCAGCCGGCTGCTGGCCCGTCCCGACAGCCGGGCCCTCGGCCTGGTCGGTGCCGGTGCCCAGGCGGTGACCCAGGCGCACGCCCTCAGCCGGGTGTTCCCGCTGGAGCAGATCCTCGTGCACGACATCGACCCGACCCACGCGCGTTCATTCGCGGACCGGGTGGACTTCCTCGACATCGACGTCCGGGTCGTGGAGCTCGCCGAGCTGGAGGCGGCGGCGGACATCATCTGCACCGTCACCTCGGTCGGGGTCGGCGACGGGCCGGTGCTGAGCGGCACGAACCTGCGGCCGCACGTGCACATCAATGCCATCGGGGCCGACCTCGTCGGCAAGTTCGAGGTGCCCAGGGAGGTCCTGAAGTCGGCGTTCGTGACGCCGGACCACGTGGCGCAGGCACTGCGGGAGGGAGAGTGCCAGCAGCTGGAGGAGGGCGATCTCGGGCCCGACCTGATGGCCCTGTGCGCCGACCCGGACACGGCGGCCCGGCACCGGGACGGGGTGACCGTCTTCGACTCGACGGGCTTCGCGCTGGAGGACCATGTGGCCCTCGACGTGCTGCTCGAACTCGCCGAGGAGGCCGGCATCGGCGACCGCATCCAGATCGAGCACCTGCCGGACGACGCGCTGAACCCGTACTCGTTCCAGTGACGGGTGGGACCGGCTAGTGACCGCGACGCGCCGGGCGACAGGGAGCCCCGCCGCCCGGCGCGTCGTACGTCAGGACTCCAGATAGCGCAGTACGGCCAGGATCCGGCGGTTGTAGCCGGTGGTGTGAGCGAGTTCGAGCTTGTCGAAGATCATGTTGAGGTTCTTCTCCACCGTGCTCATGGAGATGTGCAGCTTCTCCGCGATGGCCGCGTTGGTGTGCCCTTGGGCCAGCGTCTCCAGGACGCTGCGCTCGCGGGGGGTCAGCCGGGCCAGCGGATCGCTGTGCGTCGTACGGATCACCAACTGCCGTACGACCTCCGGGTCGATGGCGGCGCCGCCCGCCTGGATCCGCTCCAGCGCGTCGAGGAACTCCTCCACCTGGGCGACCCGGTCCTTCAGCAGATAGCCGACCCGCTCCGCGTTCGACGTCAGCAGCTGCGCCGCGTAGTTGCGCTCTATGTGCTGGGACAGGACCAGGACGCCGACCCCGGGCCACCGCTTGCGGATCTCGAGTGCGGCCCGCAGCCCCTCGTCCGTGTGGGTGGGGGGCATCCGGATGTCCACGACGACCATGTCCGGCGCCTGGGCCTCGACCTCCCGCAGCAGGGCGGCGGCATCGCCCACCGCGGCGAGGACCTCGTGGCCCTCCTCGATGAGCAGCCGGACCAGCCCCTCTCGCAGCAGGGTCGAGTCCTCGGCCAGCATTACGCGCACGGCAGCTCCGCGGTGATCGTGGTGGGCCCCCCGGTGGGGCTGTGGACTTGCAGTCGGCCGTCCAGGGCGCCGACCCGGCTGTGCAGCCCGGTCAGTCCGCTACCCGCCGGCCTCGCGCCGCCGACGCCGTTGTCCTCGACCCGGACGACGAGGACGGGCCCGTGCTTGCGGACGCTCACCTGGATCTCCGTGGCGGCCGAGTGCTTGGCGGCGTTGGTCACCGACTCCGACACGACGAAGTACGCGGCGGTCTCGACGGAGGCGGGCAGCGGCCCGGCGAGCGTGAAGTCCGTCCGGATGGGGATGCTGCACCGCTCGGAGACCCCGGCCAGCGCCTCCTGGAGCCCCAGGTTGTCCAGCGCCGTCGGATACACCCGCCAGGCCACTTCCCGCAGTTCCGTCAGGACGTCCTGCGACTCCTTGTGGGCCTGCTCCAGCAGACTGCCGGCCAGCTCGGGCGTACGGCCGCGACGGGCGCGCCCGAGGAGCATGGCCAGCGCCACCAGCCGCTGCTGCACCCCGTCGTGCAGGTCCCGCTCGATGCGCCGGCGCTCGGTGTCGACCGCCTGGAGCACCGCCGCCCGGCTGGTGGCCAGTTCGTCGATGCGCCGCTGCATCAGCTCGCGTTCCGACGGGCCGAAGCACTGGCGGGCCAGCCGCGCGTCGAACGCCCCCAACGACAGCAGGCCCTGCACGTCCAGGAAGAGCAGCACCCCGCCGAGCAGGACCTGGGTGGCCAGTTCCTTCCAGTCGAGGGTGCCCCGTGCCAAGCTCGCGACGAGCAGGCCCGCGAGGAAGACGCCGAAGGCGAGCAGGCCGACCACGACGCCCGTGAGCAGACCGGCGTACGTACGGGCGGCGAGGTAGCGCAGGACGCGATGGTCGGGCACCGGCCGGTCGGGGAAGCGGTCTCCGAAGAAGACCGAGCGGCGCCGCCGTTCGAGCGCCGTCAGCCGTCGGGCCCCGGTGGTCAGGACGACGAAGGCGCGCCGCCGGGTGCGCGGCCACAGCAGCAGCGGACCGAGCAGGGTGCCGACGACGGCGAAGTACAGCAGTCCCAGCAGCGCGGTCAGACAGCCGAGGAGGACTCCGGTGGCCCGCAGGGGCAGCGCCGGGGCCAGCGTCGCCGTGGGCTCACCTCCCGACAGCGCGGGTCCGGGCGCCGTCGGGAGGGGGTGGGTGGTCATGTCCGCCGAATCCCCCTGCATGCTCGGCGAGACTAGTCGGGCGGCGCAGTCGGGGCAAGATCGTTCGGCCTGTGTAAGAACGGGGCCGGTCATGACGTACGGCGGTGCTGGGCGGTGCCGCGGGAGCGCAGCCGGACCACGATGTAGAAGGCCAGTGCGGCGACCACCAGGACCAGGACGCCCTTGCTGACCACACCGACGTAGTCACCGACGGTGTCCCACTGATCGCCCAGCCAGTAACCGGCCATCACCAGTACGGTGTTCCACATCAGGCTGCCCAGGGCGGTCAGCGTCAGGAAGGTCGGCAGCGGCATGCGCTCGAGGCCGGCCGGCACGGAGATCAGGCTGCGGAAGATCGGCACCATGCGGCCGAGGAAGACGGCCTTGGTGCCGTGCTTGGCAAACCACTCCTCCGTCCGCTCCAGGTCGGACGTCTTGACCAGCGGCAGCCTGGCCCAGATCGCGTACATCCGCTCGCGGCCGAACAGCGCGCCGATCCAGTAGAGGACGGCGGCGCCCACCACGGAGCCGGCAGTGGTCCAGAACAGGGCCGCGAAGAGAGTGATGACGCCCTGCCCGGCGGCGAAGCCGGTCAGCGGCAGAATGATCTCGCTGGGCAGCGGCGGGAAGAGGTTCTCCAGGGCGATGGCGAGGCCCGCGCCGGGGCCACCCATGGCGTCCACCAGGTCGGCCGCCCATCCCGCGATGCCGTCCGCAGGCTCCTGGGGCAGCGCAAGGGTGATGTGGTCCATTCGAAGTCTCCAGATAGGAAGCGCTCGCCGCGGGCCGGTGCCGCGATCCAATGACCACGCTAGAAATCCCAGCTCAGTGCCGGTATGCGGATAGCCGTCGAACTTATGCGGTCTCCCCCACCCCGGACCCTGCGGTTTTCCGCAGGGTCCGGGGCGCCCCGGGCACCGGGGGCGGGCCGCGACGCCCCCGCAGGACCGTCGCGGAACGGCCTTTGCGTTGGGCCCATGACGATCACGTACGAGTGGCGAGGCACCCTCGACAACACGGCCCCCGACCAGCTGCACGCCGAAGAGTTCGGGCACCAGGTCGGCCGGACGGACCGGCTCACCAGACTGCGGCGTCACAGCCCGGGCCGGGTCTGCGCCCGGGAGGACGACCGCTTGGCCGGCTTCCTCAAAGCCGCCTGGGACGGCGGAGCCCACGCGTTCGCCCTGGACATAGTCGTCGCTCCGCGCGGTCACTCGCGGGGAGCGAGGGCGCGGCGCCGGCCGGTGCCGCCCTCGATGGCGTCCGCGCCGCGGGATGCGCGTGACTCCACGTCGAGGAGGACCTACGGGAGTTCCACTTCGACGCTGTGCGTGACCGAGCCGCGCCGGGAGGGGCGCGGATCCCTCGTACGGACGGGGGCGGGTACGAACGCAAACCGGGCGCACCGCCGCGAGCATTTCAGGAACGAGGACCGCATGAGGCGCCGACCGCATGGTGCGCGCCGGCGCAGCCGATCTCACGACGAAGCCCCACCGGAGCTGGCGGATTCTCGGGATCCTCGCAACACCTGATGGCGGGTCTGTCAAACGAGCGGCTCTGGCCCACATTCGGTGGTGACCGAGTGTCACGTCCGTCTGGGCCCGGATCTCGCAGCTCATGGAGGGGACGACGGCTGCGTCCGGAGACG
>NZ_JBFAKH010000100.1:0-23843 GCF_040655635.1 Streptomyces sp. NPDC050388 | reverse complement strand
GGGAGCTCCGGAGCGGGCAGCGGGGCGCCGTCGTAGCCCTTCACCTCGCCGAAGCGGGTACCGGTCATCCAGTCCCGGCGGGCCTGTTCGATCTCCTCCTGGGTCCGGCCGATCCAGTTCCAGAACACCTGCGAGCGGCTCCCCCTCAAGAGTCGTGAAGTCCAGGATGCGACCGTTTCTGTCAGCCACCATGGCTCGTCGGCGTGCAACCTCGTTCGCGACAACGGTGAGCTCGTCCCGACACGCTCCCAGGAACTCGACGTCACAGCCCCAATGCGCCTTGGACCGCAGCGCCAAGTCGGTGAGTACCTCGGCTTCCGTCGCCCGTGCAGGCCCCATCAGACGGAGCGGAAGAAAGCCCGTTTGAGCTGCTTACTCCCTCTCCGCGAGGGTCGCTCGCCGCGGATCGGCGAACCCGAACTGCGGGTTGCCGGGGCGAGACCCGCACAGGCGGCGAGGTGGGCAGCGGACGGAAAGCTGCTGCCGTCACCGACGTCGATGAGGACCCGTGCTCCGGTCCTGAGAGGGCGTTTAATGTGACCGAGTTGCTGCTTATGTTCTAGTAAGTCCCTCGCCAGGTTGGCGTAGTTTCGTCCGTTATGCGCTTGGCGAGGTTGTCGATCGAGGCGATGTGGATCATGGCTTCGGAGCTGGCAGCGAGGGTCTCGTAGTCGCGGGCAAGACGTCTGTGCATCATGATCCAACCGATGCTCCGCTCCACCACCCAACGTCTTTTCAGGACGTGAAAGCCACGGGTTCCGGGGTTTTTGTCGACGACTTCGACATCGATCCCAAGTTTCGCGCCGTGTTCGACGACGGTCTTCTTGAAGCCGGTGTCGACCCAGCTCTTGGAGATGGTCGGGTAGGTCTTCTTCGCCTGGTCGAGGAGGCGTATCCCCAGGGCGTTTTCGGAGAGGCCGGCGGCGGTGACGGTCACGGCGAGGATCAGGCCGATGGTGTCGGTGAGGATGCCGCGCTTCCTGCCCACGATCTTCTTCGCGGCATCGGTTCCCTGGCTGGTCAGGGGCACGTTGGTGGAGGTCTTGACGCTCTGGGTGTCGATGGCGGAGGCGGTCGGCTCGGGCTTCCGGCCTTCCTTGACGCGGGCCAGGGCGGTGAAGTCGTAATTGAGCTGGGCGAAGATTCCCTCGTCGCGCCAGGCGGCGTAGTAGAAGTAGACGGTGCCGTGGCCGGGGAAGTCGTGCGGGAGGTATTTCCAGGGGATTCCGGTGCGGTTGAGGTAGAGGATCGCGTTGAACACGTCGCGCAGGTCGACTTTCGCCGGCTGGCCGGTGGGGCGACGTTCGAGACGGGCATTCCGCCAGGCCGTCAACGTCGGTTCGATCAGGGCCCATCGGGCGTCCGACAGGTCGCTGGGGTACGGCTTGCGCTCACTCACAGCACAGCCTGAGCATGGGCGTGCCGGAACTTCTCGTTCCG
This sequence comes from Streptomyces sp. NPDC050388, assembly GCF_040655635.1. Taxonomy (NCBI): domain Bacteria; kingdom Bacillati; phylum Actinomycetota; class Actinomycetes; order Kitasatosporales; family Streptomycetaceae; genus Streptomyces; species Streptomyces sp. NPDC050388. Next base: position 22,403 of record NZ_JBFAKH010000100.1, on the reverse strand, counting down.
CTGACGGCTGGGAGGTTCTGCTGTATCTCTACGTCAGACGGGTTTCCGAACCCAGAAGCGGATGAGACGGGTGGCGAGGCTATCGCCCCGCCGGGCGATGCTCTTCGCGCATCGGGTCATCCGCGATGAAGTGGGACACTCGCATAAGGAGCGTATGGCCCTTGACCTGCCTAAACGCCCTCTCAGAGGGCGTTCTGTGAGCTTTCGCCGGGTCCTAGGTTGAGGCGGGCTGTGGTGCGGGTCGAGTAGACCGCGGCAGGGTAAAAAGTCCGGGCTCGGGTTCGGTGAGGACACCGCGGCTGACCTGGCGTTTCAGCTTGGCCCGGATACCTTCGAGAGGCAGCAGCTTCTTGCCGGTCGGGCCGATCTGGATGTGGGTGTCCGTCTGAAGGTCCTAAGTCCGGTGTAGGGGCGCGTCTAGATCCCTGGACCGATGGTGGCGCATCATCGCGTGGCTAGAGTCAGATCACATGAAAATCGACAGCACGCTCGACGAGGCCTACGAACGGCTGCATCGGACCGGACCGGAATTCGAAGGCTGGCTGACCAATCACGGTCCCATGGCGGTGGAATCCATGGTCAGACGCGGACACGCGCGACAGGTCCACCGCTGGTTGGACCTCTACATGAGCCGGCTGGACGATCGGCCCCGCGGCGCCTCGCCCATCACCGCCGCCGAATGGCGCACGGCGCTTGGGGACCCTCACCGTCTCGGTGACTGGCTTGTGTTCTTCGAACGCGAGGTGACCGAACAGCCCTGGCGCGCGGTACTGGAGACGTGGTGGCCACGGCTTCTGCCCGGCATCGCGGCCGGCGCCACCCACGGGGTGATCCGTACTGGCCACGCCGTCCACGCCCTGCTGGACCACGAGGACGGACCGCGCTTGGCCGAGCTCGGCCAAGCTCTTGGCTACTGGGCGGCGCGCTGGCAGCGGGTGCCCTCCGCCACCCCTTCCGGAACCGCCGACCCGGCGTCCGCTCTCGCGGGCGTTCCGCGCGTTCCCGACCAGACCGCGGGCATCAACCACCGGCTCGGCCAGCTCACCGACCTGACCGGCTGGCCGATCGCGCTGGCCGCGCTGAGACCCGCCGCGGACGCCGGGCAGGCCCGGGACCTGCTGGCCGATCTGACGACGGCTGCCGCCGTGCACTACCTCCCGAACGCGCACGGCTCGCCCGTCATGCTGGTGCACGCCGCAACCGCACCCATGGCCGTCCTGCGTACCTTGCCCGCACTCCCCAGCACCCAGTGGGCCATGAGCCTGCACGCGGCCTGGGCGGCCAGCGCGGCCGTGACCGCGGCCTACACCCCCGCCGCACCCACACCTCGGCACGCCCTCCCCACCGCCCACCAGTCAGCGGAAGAGACCTTCGCCCTCGCCGTCCGCCACCAGGACGAACACGTCATCAAGCTCGCCGACACCTGCCTTGACGTTCACCAACGCACAGGCCGCCCCGATGCCCTCACCGCAGTGCTTCGCGCGACCGAGCTGATCGACGAGCCCTGACGCCGCGGCTTTTGGCTTTGGCCCCAGGCAGGGTTTTCCGAGCCTGCGCTGGTCGCGGGTCTTGGTCGGCTACTGCTGCCGGGCGAAGTTGCCGGTATCGATCTCGGTGAGGATGCCGAGCTTGACCAGGCGTTTCAGCTTGGCGCGGGCGCCTTCGATGTTCTTGGGCAGCAGTTCGTGGCTGAGGGCTTCGCAGACGTCGCGGGCCCGCAGCGGGCCGGTGGCCTGGTGGAAGACGGCGAGGATGCGGGGGTAGTCCGGGTGCTCGGGCAGGTCGGCCGAGGCGGCCTGGACGGGAGGCCGGTCAGCGAGAGCGGTGACGGTCTTCCGGGTGATCGACAGGTGCTCGAGGTGGGTCTCGGCCTCCCGCAGCCGGCCCTGCAGTTCGCCGATCTGTCCTCGCAGGTCGTCGGCCAGGGCCCGGGCAGCGTCTTCCTGGACGTCGAGTGCCTCGAGCAGGGGCTGGATGTTCACGCATTTACCGCCTGCTCATCACGCCAGGTGGGAGCGTTCGCGCCGGTGAGGCGGCGGACCATGACGTGGGTCATCGCCCAGTAGACGCGGGACGCGGAGGAGGCCGGGCGGTGTTCGTAGTCGCGAACCAGACGCCGGTGCAGTATCAAGATCCCGTAGGTCTGCTCGACCCTCCACCGCTTCGACTGCGGGACGAAGCCGGTCTCCTCTGGGTTGCGCTCGACGATCTCCACGTCGATGCCTAGGCCGGCGCCGTGCGCGACGACCTGGTTCTTGAAGCCCTGGTCGACCAGGGCCTTCTCGACGGTGCCGCTGGCGTGCTCGGCGACCTGGTCCAGCAGGGCAATCCCCGCGGCGTTGTCGTGCGTGTTCGCGGCCAGAACCACCACCGCGATGACCAGCCCGAGCACGTCCACGGCCAGGCCCCGCTTGCGGCCCGGCACCCGCTTCGCCGCATCCCGGCCGGTCGTGGCAGTGGGGACCCCGGCAGCCGCGTGAACACTTTGGGTGTCCAGGACCACCAGGGTCGGGTCCTCTAATCGGCGGGCCCGCTCGCGGACCTGGCAGCGCAGGAGTTCGTGGATGACCCGGTCAGTGCCGTCGTCGCGCCAAGCGGCGAAGTAGTAGTACGTCGCGCTCTTCGGCGGCAGGTCGTGCGGGAGGTAGACCCACTGGCAGCCGGTCCGGCCCTGGTAGAGGATCGCGTTCACGATCTCCCGCATCGCATAAGCGCCCTGATGGCCGCTCACCGAACGGTGCCGGTCCTTCCACGCGGTGATCACCGGCACGATCAACGACCACTGCTCGTCCGATAAGTCGCTCGGGTACGGCTTGCGTTCACTCACCCCGCCACCCCAACAGACCACCGGCTACGGACCGGCGGACTTCCATCCACACCCACACTTTCAGGCGATACCAAAACCGCTCAAAGAGTCACGAACTGCCCTCTGGCGCCGATGCCCGGCATCGAGGTCAGGACCTTGGAAAGAGACATCCGATGCGGTTGATCTGTCAAGCGGCAAAAGAGAATTGAGGGACTTGGGCCATGGGGAATGCGATGGCTTCGTCGTAGTGGGTTCGTTTGGTGAGACAGTGGTGGAGGCACCCGCACAGGCGCTCGTAGCCGGCCGCAACCGGACGTGCAACCGGTACTCAGACACAGGGTCTGCGGTCGGAGAGGCCACCGGCCGCATTGCGGCGGGTGAGATCAACGGCGGCCTGTCGGCTGCCAGCGGTCCAGGTAGGCCCGCAGGCCGTCCAAGTCGGCGCCTCGTGCGGCATAGCCCAGGTAGCCGTCGGGGCGAACGAGTCCCTGCGCGGTGCCCGGCCACGGGCTCTGCTCGCCGAGCCGGTGGACGGAGACCAGGCCGCCCCGCCCTTCCAGGATCGGGCAGAGCCGTTCGTCCGGCCAGAGACGTGGTGGTCCGGACAACAGCAGGTGCCAGCCCGGCGCCGTCGTACGCGCCTGCAGTCCGCGGGGCAGGTCGGGCAGCCGGTCCCCGGCTCTCGGCCCGCCCTCGGGCGGTCGCGAGCCGGTCGTGGAGGCGGGGCTGCGCCGGTAGTGGATGCCCAGTTCGGAGACGGTTCGGAAGAGCCGTCCGCGGATCCCGGCCGCGCGTAGCGCCAGTGGCGCCAGACGCGGGGCGATGTGGGCACGGCCGACGCGGAGGACGGGGTTGCTGCTGGTGGCGATGGTGAAGGCGCGATCAGTGAAACGCAACACGCTGCGGCCGACCGGGGCCCGCTCGGCCTCGTACGTCGCCAGCAGTTCCTCGGGCGCCGCACCCCGGCGGACGAGGGCGAGTTTCCAGCCGAGGTTGAGCGCGTCCTGGATGCCGGTGTTCATCCCCTGCCCGCCGGCCGGGCTGTGGATGTGGGCCGCGTCGCCCGCCAGGAAGCAGGGGCCGGAGCGGTAGCGGGCGGCGCCGCGGTTGTGGAGGCGGAAGTCGGTCATCCAGACCGGGTCACGCAGCGTCAGCCGCTCACCGGTGTAGCGGTCGGCGATCTCCTGCAACAACGGCAGGCCCACCTCGGCCTCCGGGGTGTCGGGCGGTCGCATCGCGAGCATGCGCCAGCCGGCCGGCGAGCCGAGCGGGAAGAAGAACACCATCCCCGCCCCGCTCAGGTACGAATGCACGGAGTCCGGCTCCAGCCCGTCGACCTCCAGGTCGGCGAGCAGGAACGTCTGCGGATAGGCGTGTCCCCCGAATCCGATGCCGGCTTGGCTGCGCACGGTGCTGTGGGCGCCGTCACAGCCCACGACGTAGCGTGCCTCCACGGCCTCCTGCGAGCCGTCACCGCGGTGCAGCCGGCAGGTGACGGACGAGTCCGTCGCCTCCAGCCGGACCAGTTCGGTGCCACGCTCGATCGTCACGTCCCGCGCGGCCAGGTGCTCGGAGAGGACGCGCTCCGTCTCGGCTTGCGAGAGGAACAGCAGGAACGGGTACGCGGTGTCGGTCAGTCCGATGTCGAACAAGCGCAGCGCCACCACGCGGCGGGGCAGGTGGAGCCGCAGCCGCATCGCCGGGTTGCCCCGGGCCACCAGCTCGTCCGTCACCCCGAAGCCCGCCAGCGCCTCCAGGGTGCGGGGCTGGACGGCAAGCGCCCGCGACTCCCGCGCCCGGTCGAGGCAACGGTCGACGATCCTGAACCGGGCCCCGTACGCGCGCAGCTGCGCGGCGAGGGCGAGACCGGTCGGGCCCGCTCCCACCACCAGCACGTCCAGCGGTGCCGTCATGGGTCCACAGTAGGGGAGACGAGACACGCGCGAGATCGTTCGACGCGTACCACGTCGAGCCTGTGCCCCGCTACGACGAGAAGGGGGACCGGGCGTGCGCCGTTCGAAAAGTCATCGTCGCCGGTCAAGCGATGTAGCGGTACTCGCTGAGCACGCCGCCGAGGATCTGGGGGCCGGGTCTGATGCAGGTTCGGGACTCCCTGCTGCCGATCCATCTGCTGCCGCTGCTGGGCAGCCAGCGGATGAACACCTTCGAAACCAGACGTCGGGACGGACCCCTGTGGGGCTCGTGAAGTCATCGCTGCAGGGAGAGCCCGCGTGCACGACCCCTCGGCGGTGGCGATGAACGCCCGTGCCGAGAGGTTCATCCACAGCGTGCGGGCCGGTTGCACCGACCGGCTGCTGCCCTACAACGAGCAACACGCACGGCGTGTCCTCGCCGAGTACGCCGGGCATGACGACTCCAGAAGGCCGCACCGGACCCTGCAGCTTCGAGCACCGGCCGACGCCCCGGACGACATCCCACTCCCAGTCCAACGGATCCAGCGCCACGAGGTCCTCAGCGGACTCGTCCATGAGTACCGCGACACACCCTGACGAAGATCATGGCGCTCTGGCAAGCGCCCAGCTCAACGCAGGTACGGACTTTTGGCATCCAACAGGCCGCCCCGCAGCCGGCTCATTGGCTCGCGGCGCTCTTCACGTACGCCTCGTAGCCCTCCTCCTCCAGCCGCTCAGCCAGTTCCGGGCCGCCGGAGTCGACGATCCGGCCGTCCGCGAAGACGTGTACGTGATCGGGGTGGACGTAGCGCAGAATGCGCGTGTAGTGGGTGATCAGCAGGGTGGCGACCGCGCCGGTGGCGCGGACGCGGTTGACGCCCTCGGAGACGATGCGTAGCGCGTCGATGTCCAGACCGGAATCGGTCTCGTCCAGGATGGCGATCTTCGGCTTCAAGAGTTCCAGCTGAAGGATCTCGTGGCGCTTCTTCTCGCCCCCGGAGAAGCCCTCGTTCACGTTCCGCTCGGCGAAGGACGGGTCGATCTGCAGCCGCTCCATCGCCGCTTGGACCTCCTTCAGCCAGGTGCGCAGTCGCGGGGCCTCACCGCGCACGGCGGTGGCGGCCGACCGCAGGAAGTTGTACATGGAGACGCCGGGGACCTCGACCGGGTACTGCATGGCGAGGAACAGGCCGGCCCGTGCCCGCTCGTCGACCTTCATGGCGAGCAGGTCCTCTCCGTCCAGGAAAGCTGCGCCGGAGGTGACCTGGTATTTGGGATGCCCGGCGAGAGCATAGGCGAGGGTGGTCTTGCCGGAGCCGTTGGGCCCCATGAGGGCGTGCGTCTCGCCCTGCCGCACGGTCAGGTCGACACCGCGGAGGATCTCCCTCGGACCGTGGTCGGTCAGGACCTGGCAGTGCAGGTGGTCGATGACCAGCGTTGCCATGCCTTCTCACCCCTCTTCTTCCTCGTGGGAACGGAACACGGCCGATCAACGGGGCACTATGGACATGCACGCGGAGCGTGCCGGGGACGGGGCTCACCGCAAACCGCGGCAGTACGCCGCTGACGGCCCCCGGCCCCATGGCGTGACCAGGAGGAGGCAGTGGAACTCGACGTGCTCGTGGAGATCCACGAGGGATCCCGCAACGAATGCGGGAGGGACCACGAACTGCACCGCATCCGGCTGGACCGCATGCTGTTCACCTCGACCGAGTACCCGGCCGACCACGGCTTCATCGAGGGAACACTCGAGCGCGACGGGACCCGCTCGACGCACTTGTCATGGTCGGCGAGCCGACGTTTCCCGGATGCCTGATCGAATGCCGGGCTGTCGGCATGTTCTGCATGAAGGACGAGCGCGGCCCGGACGAGGAGACCCTCTGCATGCCCGCCCACGACCCACGCTACGCCCACGTCCAGGACACAAGGGACGTCCCCGCCTTCGACGAGTTGGAGATCACCTACTTCTTCGAGGCCCGTAGGACCTCGCGCCCGGCAAGAGCGCCAAGGATCGCACTGGGCGGGCTGGCGACCCAGTAGCGGCTTCCCGCGGCTTGCCGGGCTGCTCGCCCCGGGCGGCCGCCCCCTGGAAGAGGAGGTTCAGCTCTGTGCCCGCGCCTCGGCTCTCGGTGCCGTCTCCAGCCCGGCAGCAGGAGAGTCGCACTCGCGCGTTGCCCCCGCCCGGACGCGCCGGTGTCCTCCCCCGAGGGGTGAGGACCGGGATGGGGCCACCGCGGGGTGGGCCCGTGGCACGTCGGGCGGCGACCGGGCTCTGTCCGGCCGTGCGCCGGTCCGCGGTCCGCGGGCCGGGGCGGCGGGGGAACAGCCGGTCCAGGCCGAAGGCGCCGGAGCCGGTGAACCCCGGCAGGAACAGGGCCCCGCAGTACATGGCCGCGCCCTCGCCGCTGTTCTGGAGCGGCCCCGGGGCCTCCGGCTGGTGCACGCCGAAGCAGGCGTGGACCAGGGCGCCCGACGAGACGAACGCGGCGGCCCGGGTGCCCCGGCCGAGCAGGACCAGGCCGCCGCCGACGAACTCGATCACGGCCGCGTACCGGCGGGGCCAGGCCCCGGGCTCGGCGGTGCCGCCGCTGCCGCCCGCGCCGCCGAGCACACCGCACAGTGCAGCGGCGCCGTGGCAGGCGAAGAGCAGGCCGACGACGATGCGGAACAGGCCGAGGGCGTACGGCTGGGCGTTGTTGAGGCGTCCGGACATGTGGGGGTCTCCTTCGGTAGACCGGTCCGGTTCGAAAGGGACGGGGAGCGAGTCGAAACCCCGCATCAACCGCACCACTCCCACCTACACCGATGGCTTTTCAAGCGGGACAAGGGGCAGCTTCGTCGCCGATCCCGGTACTGCCGTGTCCGGCGGCGACTACGTCGACGAGCACTGGCCAGCGGAGGGCCTGGGGGCCAGCACGGCCGACTCTCCTCCCGGCCGTGTCCAGTCGTGCCCACGGACATCCGTCCACCACTATGGGGGGAAAGATCCGATTTACCTGGAGGCCTTGTATGCACCGTGATGGTTTTCCTGCCCCGGATTCCGGGCTCCTCCTCACTCACTTTCTGACGGTGTCCGACGTAACCCGATCTCGCGCCTTCTACACCGACGTTCTCGGCGGTGAGGTGGTGCTCGAGGAGAACCCCTGCACCATCAAGCTCGGCAACGGATGGATCATCATGAACCCGGGCGGCGGCCCCACCCCGGACAAGCCAGACGTCACCCTGCGCCCGCCCACCGACCCCAGCACGGTCAGCAGCTTCCTCAACCTCCGCGTCGCCGACATCGAGACATGCCACCGAGAGTGGAGTGCGAAGGGCGCCGAATTCCTCACGCCACCCATCGATCGCACGGCCGAGCTGCGGTGCTACTTGCGCGACCCGGACGGCTATCTCATCGAAGTCGGGCAGGCCACCGGCATGCTGCACGGCGTCTACGCCGATCCGCCCGCCGGTACCAGCTAGTGCCGCATCAGACACGTTCACCCCGTTGACGACCTTGCGTAACGGGGGTCGGCGCCGTGGCGATTCAGCACCGTCGGAACCGCATCCTCGCTGCGCGGTTCAGGGTGCAGTCGCCCTTGTGGGCTGTCAGCCGGGGTCGGCCGGCGGTTCCGCGGTACCGACGATGAAGCTGCCGCCCACGGTCCGGACATCGGCTGACCACCCCAGCGCGGCGAGCTTGTCCGTGAGCTCTCCGGCGTCGTGGAAGACCTTCACGACGCGATACGGGCTGCCGTCGTCGAGTCGGCGCTGCACTACAGGAACGGGCTGCTGGACGAGAACTTCCTCGCGGGCGGCCTCTGCGGGGCCATCGTCGACGAAGATCGCTTTGCCGTGCGGTGCCAGCGCGACGGCGATGGTGTTCCAGAAGTCCGGTAGGCGGGACGGTGGGATGTGGGAGAGCCAGAAGGCGAAGAACACGGTGTCGTAGCGGCGCCGCGGTCGCCAGGTGAACAGATCGGCCTGAACGAACTGGACGTCGGGGGAAGCGATCCGCGCACGCGCGATACCCAGTGTCTCGTCCGACACGTCGACGGCGGTCACAGAGCGCGCCCGAGCGGCGAGCGCCCCGGTCCACTGGCCCGTTCCGCAGGCCAACTCCAGCACGTCCCCGGCGATCGGGAGGTCGTCCGCCGCAGCCAGCAACTCCCGCAGTTCCTCGCGCTCGGCATAGGGCCGGTCGTATCCGCCCGCGTGGGCTCGGTAGTAGGCGATCTGCTCCGTTAAAAGGGCATCCTCATCGCTGTCCATGGCCGCGACCCTACCGATCGGGTCACCCTCTCGTCCCGCCCAGTGCGGCACCGGCGACAACCCGCAGGGCACGCTCCCGCGGTGTGGACCTTCCCTCGCCGCACCCTGCCTCCTGCGGCGGACAAGGTGCGGCCGCCCGGCGCCCCGCGGGGCGGACTGCCCCGGCCGGGCGGTCAGCGGCTCTGGCCCGGGCCCCGGCGACGGGTGCGCTGCGGGGCGCGGCGGCCTCGCCGTGCGGGCGCAGTCCGGCTCTCGACCTCGGCGGGGCCGGTGGCAGGTGCGGAGAAGCCGCCCGGGATGCCGGGCCGGGCGGCCGGTACCTGGGCCGCAGTGGGCTGGGCGGCTCGGCGCCGGGGCTGAGCGGCGCGGGCGAGGACAGTGGCGTTCGCAAGCAGCGGGGCGCAGGCCTCGCACACCTCTTCGACGCTCCAGACGCGGCCGATGGTGGGGTCGTGGCGCAGGATGAGCAGCACGGCGCCCGCGCAGTGCGTTGTGGCATCCGGGTGGGCGGCGCAGCGCTGGGAGCCGCAGTGGCACCAGGCGCGGGGGCGGACGGTGGCGGCCCTGGCGTGGGCGGCGGCGTGCCGGGCGGCGAACGCGCGCAGTGCCGCGAGGTCCTTGGAACGGGGCGGCATCCGGCAGGCGGAGGTGCTGCAGGAGACGGTGGCGGAGCGGTCGCTGTGTCCGGTGATCCGGACGGTCCAGGCCCGTCCGGGGACGCGCTCGGTGGAGGTCTCGCTGTAGGCGGTCGTCACGGCCGTCCGTTCTGGCTGCTCGAGGGATGTCGGTCCACTATGGGCTACCAGCCCGCCGCTCGTGCAGCGGTTTTCCCGCCAGAGCGGCACGTGTTCCAGGCGGTGGGCCCGCGAAAGGGGTCGGTGTCCCCTCCGGATGACCGGCTCCGGACAGCAGGGACAGGCGGTCAGCAGGTGCTGCTCACTGGCGCCGGTCTCCTGAGCGTCGAACAGGCGGGCCGCGTACTGCGAGGGCAGGGCGAGGGTGAGGTGGCGGATGCGGGCGTCGTCGGTGGTGCCGGGCGCGGCGGTGAAGCCGCACCGGGCCCGGATGTCGACGACCGGGCCGGTGGCAGCCTGGCGCCGGGCGCGCTCGCGGACGCGGGGCTGCCGACGGGCGCGGACCGCGTCCTGAAGACGTTGGGCGGGGTCGGCGCGGGGCCGGCGGATCTGGTCCTTCACATACCGCTCCACGGTGCGGGTGCCCTTGAGCTGCTTGACCAGGTAACGCATCTGCGCGCCGGCCGACGTGGGGATGGGCCGGGTGAACGCCTGCTGTGCGGCGTTCCCGGCCGGGCCGGGGTGAGTTGGCCCGGCGGCGGGCGGCCGCGAACTCGCCTGCAGCGTCGTCCTCAACAACTATCTCGCCGACTCGGTCAAGGGCATCGAGGACGCCATCGTGGTCACCCTCGCCTCGTCCGACGAGAACCGGGCGGTGACGGTGCGGCCGAAGGCCGTCCGGAGCACGGAGGGCAACGGGGACCTGGAGTGCTCGTGGCGCAAGCCGGCGCAGTACTGAGGCACCTTTGGGCGCTCGCGCGGGCCGCGCCGGGTCGCGTAGAGCGGCAGTGCGCAGGCGGCAGCGGTGGCCGGGCGAGGCGCCCGGCGGCAGGGCCCGCGTGCTCCACCAGCCGGCCGCCGCCCGCCACGCCGTAGGCGATGCCCCTGAGGAGGCCGGTCACGGCGAGGATCACGCCCCCGTTCAACCGCCCCTCGGGGGCGCGGCGCTGCACCAGCGTCACCTCGACGACGAGCGCATCCCCTACAAAGCCCACAGAGGGCAGCGACTTCCCGCGTCGCTGTAGCGGCCCCGAGTCGGTAGCTGTTGGACATCCTTGCTGGACACCAGCGGTCGGCTCCGGCTCGGCGTGTCGATCTCCAGGCGCCGCTGTCCAAGAGCCGATCGTCGGCGGTGGAAACGCACCTCGCCGACAACATCAAGTGAGACGACGGCTCATCGGCGTCTCGCGCGACTTTGTCTCTCCGCAGGTAGGGGCGGAGGACAGGCTGGTTACGGAGGGGGGAAGGTCCCGCGGCCGACTGCGATGGTGATGGGGCGGCCCGGATCGGGCCGCCCCATCACGTTCGGCGATCGTGTCAGCGGTGCCCGTGCCCATGACCGTGCCCGTGCCCGTGCCCATGGCCGTGGCCGTGGCCGTGGCCGTGCCCGTGCCCGTGGCCGTGCCCGTGCCCGTGACGGCGGTCCCTGTCCCTCCCGTGGCCGTGGTGGCGGTCCCTGTCCTTCCCGTGCCCGTGGTGGTACCGGGGCCCGTCCTCGCCCCGGTCCCCACGATGGTGGTCATTCGAGGCGTACGCACCGGTCGCCCCCGGCGCGGCGACGCCGGCGGCGGCAGCTCCGGCACCACCCAGCACCACGGCGACTGCCACGCCGAGCGCGGCGGCAAAGCGGGAAACACGCATAGCGATCTCCTGTCACAGCAGGCGCCCGGGCGCCTGGACCGATTGGACACGGCAACAGTTGCCCCAAGCGGGCACCGGAAGCCGCAGGCGCGCCCACAAAGGCCCTCGATGAGGTGGAATTTCCAGGTCCGCGGAACCAAGGCGTGTGGGCAATCCGGGGACACCCCTCTGCGCGACCACTACGGCCGAAGACCGGCGTCAGGCCAGGATCGTGGCGGGCGCAACCGTGAAGACCCAGCCCGGCGTATGCCCCCGCCCCCGCCGGAACTGGGCCGCTCGCCGTACTGCCGCCGTCCCGCACGGGCGAGCGTGAGCAGACCGCACCGTCCGCCGTGGTCGAGGGAGCGGCTGCTGCCGCGAGGTGGCCGGGCCCTTCGTGGGCGCTCCGCTCAGCGCGGCGCCGTCGCACCGAACCACGCGGCCGGGAGTGGGGCCGGAGCCTGCAGCAGAGCGCCAAGTAGTCGGGCGGGCCTGCCGCCGCCGTCGCGCCCGGGAGAAGGGCCGATCCGGCGGCAGGACAGCGTGGGAGGGCCCGCAGCGCGGCAAGCGACGACCCGACCGGAGGGTCACTTCTTCTGGGGTGAGGCCGTAGCCGGCGGTAGCTGCCGCGCCCCGCACAGCGTTCAACGATGGACGGTCTGCGATTCCGCTGTGCGGGGTGAACTCGCCTGTACCGCGTACCAGGCCGAACGGCGTCGGCGCGGAGAGACCGACGAGGACTCCTTCGAGGCGTACATCCCGTTCCGCCAGGGCCGCTGACCGGGGCACCGAAGCGTTCAGGAAACTGAACGCCGTGGCGGTCACCCCTGCTCGGACACTCCCCGAACCCCGAGACCACCGCCCGCCGGACCTGGCATGGAGGAGGACGATCAGGAGCACGTGCTCACCGTCCGGGAGGAGGGACGGGGACGTAGGGGCGTAGGGGCGGAGCCGAACGGCGGCGAGCACCCAGGACCGACATCACGCCGAGCTACATGCCACTTGGTTCCCTGTACGTCAACGGCACCCTCGTTCGACGCGCGCCCGGGAGGCGCACATGGGGAGAATGAAGCAAGGATCCGTGGCGGGGCACTACCTGAGCCGGGGAGCGGTGGTGGCCCCCTCTCGAAGGTGATGACGATGCCGGCGTGGCGATTTCGGGACTTCCACGACGATGATCTGGACCGCGCCATCCAGATCTGGGACCAGAACCAGCAGGTGGATGAGGCTCCTGCCGTTTTCCCGGTATCGGAGGTCGTGGCCGCAGCCAGGGCCGCAGGACCGGCCGTGGTAGCGGTGGTCGGCGACGAGCTGGTGGGCGTCGGCGTGGCGCAGGTCTCCGGCGAGAGGGGCTGGATCATCCTGGTGGCCCTGGCCGGGACGTGGGGCAGCCGCGGCATCGGGAGCTTCCTGATCGCCGAGCTTGAGCGGCGCTTGCGGTCCCAGGGAGTCCGCCGGATCGGCGCGCTGCTGGCCCCGGGGGCGACGGGAGCCGTCGCCTTGGAAAGTTCAGGCTACCGGTCCCGGACCGGGCTCGTCTTCCACGAGAAGGTCGAGCAGCTCGGCGCGAGCGATGCCGGCCTCCTGGCGGAACTGGGGGGAAGGATGCTTCCCGGGGATCTGTGGGACAGCCTTGCGGGAATGGAAGAGGTGAAGGAAGCCATCGAGCGGCGGATCGTGCTGCCGCTGGCCCGGCCCGCGCTGGCCGAGCGGTACGGAGTGAGGCCGCCGAAGGCGGTCATCCTCTTCGGGCCGCCGGGCACCGGAAAGACCAGCTTCGCCCGAGCGGTCGCCTCGCGGTTGGGGTGGCCCTTCGTGGAACTCTTCCCGTCCCGGCTTGCGTCGTTCCGGGAGGGAGGACTGGCGGCCTCGCTGCGGGAGGTGTTCACCGAGCTGGCCGAGCTGGAGACGGTGGTTCTCTTCATCGACGAGGTCGAGGAGATCGCTTCTGTCCGGTCCGGTACGGCTGTCGACCCCAGTCATGGAGTCACCAACGAACTGCTCAAGCTGATCCCCGGCTTCCGTGACCACGACGACCGCCTCTTGATCTGCGCCACGAACTCCGTCCGCTTCCTCGACCCTGCGTTCCTTCGGCCCGGCCGCTTCGACTACGTCATCCCGGTCGGCCCGCCCGATCCGCAGGCCCGTTCGGCGGTCTGGCGGCGCTACCTCGGGACCGCCGCCGCCCATGTCGATCTCCGCCGTCTGGTGGAGGCAAGCGCAATGTTCACGCCGGCCGATATCGAGTTCGCCGCTCGCAAGGGCGCCCAGACCGCCTTCGAACGCGAAGTCGCCCAGGGGAAGGACACACCGGCCGGCACGGAGGACTACCTGCAGGCCATCGCGCAGACCCGTCCCACACTCACCGACCAGGCACTGACGGACTTCGCCGAGGACACCGAGGAGTACGTGCGCATGTGACTCTGCGCGTCGTCCCGCGAGTTCGCCGTGGTCCTTGGTTCTTCGGCACGGGGCCTGAGCAGGCACCTCGTCGCCTTCGGCCTGTGTGTCTGTGCGTCTGTGCAGGGCTCATGACGGTTCTTCAGGAATCCTGAGGGCCCGTCATGATTTATCCGGATCCCTCGCTTCCGTCTGCCGGGCTGACCTGCAGCAACGAGAGATGAAAGCCAGGACGAACCCACAGGATGTCGCACAGCACACGCCGCTCGCGGCGGAACTTCTTCCACCACTCCGTCACCCGCTACCGCGACCTCTCGGGGCACGTCCAAGGAGTGCGTCGCGGCGGGTCATCCGGGCACGAGCACGGCGGCGCCGCTGACCCGGTCGGCGGCCAGGTCCCTCAGAGCCTGGTCGGCACGGCTCAACGGATACGGGCTGACGGTGACCCGCATACCGATCCGCGCGGCCATGTCCAGGAAGTCGTGGCCGTCCTGCCGGGTGTTGGAGGTGACGCTGCGCAGATTCCGCTCTTCGAAGAGGTGACGGCGGTAATTGAGCACGGGGATGTCGGTGAGATGGATGCCCGCCACGGCGAGCGTTCCCGAACGGTCCAGTGCCTCCAGTGCCACGGGCACCAGATCCCCTACCGGTGCGAACAGGATCGCCGAATCCAGTGGTTCGGGCGGGCGGTCGTAGGCGCCGCCCACGGAGGAGGCGCCCAGGTCCAGGGCAAGTTCACGGGCCCGTGCCGAACGGGTCAGCACGTGCACGGTTGCTCCTTCAGCCAGGGCGACCTGCGCCGCCAGATGGGCCGAGGCCCCGAAGCCGTAGATCCCGAGCCGGCCGTTGGGTGGCAGGGCGCTGCGGCGCAGAGCCCGGTAGCCGATGATCCCGGCACACAGCAGCGGTGCCAGCAGCACGGCGTCCTGGTCGTCCGGGAGCGCGTGGGCGTAGTCCGCCGGAACGAGGGTGACATCGGCGAAACCGCCGTCCGCGTCCCAGCCGGTGTAGAGGGAGGCCGGGCAGAGGTTCTCGCGACCGGCCCGGCAGTAGCGGCATCGACCGCAGGTGCTGCGCAGCCACGCCCCACCGGCTCGGTCGCCGACCCGGAACCCCGTGACGGACTCGCCGACGGCGGCCACGCGACCGACGATCTCATGACCGGGAACGGTCGATGCCCGGTGCGGGAGCAGGTCGCCTTCGGCAAGGTGCAGGTCCGTGCGGCAGACGCCGCACGCCTCGACCTTCAGCAACAGCTCACCAGGCCCCGGCGGGGGCACGGTACGCCGCACGGGCACCAGTGGGCCGTCCGCGATCGGACCAGGGCTCTCGACAGCCCACCCGGTCAGCATGTTCGAAGCCGACGCGCGCACCATGCTTCCAGCCTGGCGCCGGCCGGCAGGTCCGGCAAACGCTCACCGCGGAACGGCAGGCCGCAACCGCACGCCGCTTGGTGCGGCAACGGCCCTCGGCCGTCAGGGCGGCACTGTCATGTTGGCCGGCCGGGTGGGATGATCTTCTGGTTGGTCATGCCGGGAGGGGTTCGTTCGTGTCGTCCGTGCCACCGTCGTACAGGGGGCACCGGTACCCGGCGGAGATCGTCTCCCACTGCGTGTGGCGG
The DNA here is from genome assembly GCF_040655635.1 of Streptomyces sp. NPDC050388. NCBI lineage: Bacteria > Bacillati > Actinomycetota > Actinomycetes > Kitasatosporales > Streptomycetaceae > Streptomyces > Streptomyces sp. NPDC050388. The sequence goes on along the minus strand of NZ_JBFAKH010000100.1, from coordinate 6,998 downwards.
TACTTCCGCCTCCCGCTCGGCTTCCGCGAGGTCGGGGAACTGCTGCTCGCCCGCGACGTGCTCGTCTCCCACGGAACCGTCCGACGGTGGTGCGCGGAGTCCGGGCAGGCCGGAGCCGACGGCCTGCGCTGCCGCCGGCTCCGGCCCGGAACACGTGTCATCCCGACGAGGTCTTCATCAAGATCAACGGCGAGCGGCACTACCCGCGGCGGGCGGCGGACCGGCACGGCAACGTGCTGGACATCCTGCTTCAGCCGAGGCGCGACGCCCGAGGCCGCCAAGCGGTTCATGGCCAAGCCGATGAAGAAGCGGCGTCGGGTGCCCGGGGTGCTGGTCACCGACAGGCTCCGCTCCCACGGCGTGGCCCGCCGGGAGCTGACGCGCCCGGTCGAGCACCGCTCGCACAAGGGCCTGAACAACCGCGTCGAGAACAGCCACCAGCCCACCCGCCGGCACGAACGCGCGATGAAGAGCTTTTGCTGCGCCGGCGCCGCACGAAGATTCCTGTCCGCCTTCAGCGGCACCTCACCCCACTTCAGGCCACGCCGGCGCCTGATGACCGTCGTCGGCCACCGCTCCGAGACGACCATCCGCTTCGTGATCCGGGACCAGATCGCCAAAGCTGCAGGCCGGCCCACCATGGCCCGACCCGAAATCGCCATCCGGCCCCAGTACACCCTGACACGCCATCAGCCGGTCACATTCTCACCGACGTGACAACGCCCGCCCAAGCCCTCGACCACGCACGCCCGCTGATTCACCACAAGGAGCAACAGATGTTCACTGGCTGCGCACCCCCGGCCCCTGGAGGGACAGGCATCGACCCGAACCACATCCGCGTGCACACGGCCGAGCACGGCGCCGCGCCCGCCCATGCTGCCGCCAAGGTACCGAGCGCCCGGCTCGACGGCGCCGAAAGCGTGCTATGACCCCGGATACGGTCGGTTTCCTCGTCGCTCTCGCGCCCGTCCTCGTCGTCCTGACCCTGCTCGCGTTCCGTTCGGCCTCGCTGTGGGCCGGCGTCGTGGGTCTGGTCGTCGCGCTGGTCGGTGCCGTTGTTTCCTTTCCGCTCGAAGGCCCACAGGTCGAGGCCGCCGCCTCGGGGATGGCCCCGACCGTCGTGGAGATCGCGGTCCTCCTGCTCGGCGGGGTCGGGCTGGCCGAAGCGATGACCCGCGGTGGTGCGCAGGACCGGATCGCCGCCTGGCTGGAGGGCGCCGAGACCGGTGCCGACCGCACCGTGACGCTGCTGCTGCTCGTCTACGGGATGACGCCGTTCATGGAATCGGTCACCGGCTTCGGCCTGGGCGTGGTCATCACCGCCCCGCTGCTGATCCGCCTTGGCCTGACCCCGGTCAAGGCTGTCGTCTCCGGGCTGTTCGGCCTGGTGCTGGTTCCGTGGGGCTCCCTCGGGCCCGGCACCCTCATCGCCGCGCAGCTCGGCGGGCAGGACTTCGCCCGGCTCGGGGTGTGGTCGGCGCTGCTCAGCCTGCCGATACTCGTGGTCAGCATGGTTGCGGTGCTGGGCCTCAATTTCGGCCGACCCGCCCCGCGTCAGCTCGTTCTGGCCGTCGCGGTCGTCCTTGCCGAATGGGGTGCCCTGCTCGTGGCGAACCTCACGGTCGGGACTCCGCTGGCCGGCGTTCTCGCCGCAGCCGTGGTCATCGCCGGTCTCCTCGTCGTCACCCGGGTCGGCAACGGCCCGCTGCCGCGCATGTCCCGGCCACTCCTCGTAGCCGTCGTGCCGTACCTCGTCATCGTCGGCGGCATCCTTGCCACGAGGGGCCTGCTGGCCGCCACGGGCACCCATGACGCGATCGAATGGACCGCGAGCCCTGCGCTCTGGCTGGTCATCGCCGCCGCTGTCGCCGTCGCGACCGCCGGCCTGCCCGCCGCCGATCAGTGGCTCCTGGTGCGGCACGGGCTGAGACGATGGGTGCCGATCGCCGGGAACGCGCTGGTGTTCATCGTCCTCGGGATCGTCATGGCCGCGACCGGTATGGCCGAGCATCTTGCCACCACTGCGGAGCACTCCGGCTACGGCTTCGTCGCCGCGATCCCCGCCATGGGCGCTCTCGGCGGCTACCTCACCGGCTCGAACACGGGCGCCGCCGCGATGTTCTCCCCCGCCACCACGACCGCCGCCACCGGTCTCGGCGCGAACCCGCTGATCGCCCTCGCCGGGCAGAACGTCGCCGGGTCCTTCGCCATCATCGCTTCACCACCGCGGATCGCCCTCGCTGCCGGCGTCGCCCTCGCTCCCGGCGAACGCCTCCCACGAGCCATGAGCGCCGTACTGCTCGGCGCCGTCGCCACGACAGCGCTCCTCCTCGGCGTCATCGTCCTGAGCCTTGCCTGAACTGTGGAAGGAACTCCATCGAACACCAACGGCCTTCTGGCCGTGTCCATGGACGGGCCCCGCCGGGCAGGTCCCGGCGGGGCCCGGTAAGTGGCGTCAGCATCGCCGGCATGCCGGAGGGGGCGCACGTGCGGGAGATCTCGTGCTCCCACCGCTTCCGCATTACGCCTTGCCCCCGGGGTGACAGGAAACGATTCTGGCCCTCCGCCCCGGCATACCAAGGTGGCTCCATGACGACGGGCAACACCGACGGCGAGCCCATGACGCCCCGCGACCCCACCCCGCAACCGACTGCCGGCAGACTCGGCAATGCCTTCGTGACGGCCCTCGTGGTCGCCATCGTCGGCGTCGTGCTGGCTGCAGTCCTGACGCCGCTCGGGGATCATGTCATGCAGGGCTTCCTGGACGAACCGACCTGCCCCGGTGACGCCTGCGAGGGCAAGAATCCGCAGAGTCAGGGCTGCACCGAGGACGCCCGCACCTTCAAACCCGATGTCGGCAATCCCGCTCTTCTCCAGATCCGCTACAGCGAGGACTGCAAGGCCGTCTGGGCGAGGATCGAGCGCGGCAGCCCCGGAGACCTGGTCACGGTCGAGCTCGTCGGCGGCACGAAGCGGACCGCCGAGATCGAGTACGGCAACGACAAGTTCACCAGCATGGCCGCCGTGTCGGACGGAGAGTTCCAGGCCACCGCCTGCGCGGTCCCGAAGAGGGGCGGTGCCAGCACCTATGAGAGGTACTGCGTGCAGGCCACCGAGGCTGCTGCCTGGCGGTGAGTCTCACGTCGTCCTGACGCCCGGTCCGGAAGGTGAAGACACCGGGCCGGGTTCTTTGCACTCGTCGCCGGTCGGGCCCGGCCGGCCGGCAGTTGTCACGTGCGGGGCTCGGCGCTGTCCTCACCCGAAGTGATGACGAGTTTGCTCGCGATCTGCGGCGGCGCCCCGGCCCCTTCCGCCGCGCCCTGGAAGCCCCTCCCCGTCCTCGTCCCGACCACCCTCTGAAGGAGTCCTCATGCCCGAGCAGCCGATACTCGCCCTCGACCCCGAAGCGTCCGACCACCACGCCGAGCACCAGGCCCTGCGTGCCCGCGGTCCGGCCACCCGGGTGGACATCCTCGGCGTGACCGCCTGGTCGATCACCGACCCCGCCCTCCTCAAGCAGTTACTCACCAGTCCGCAGGTCTCCAAGGACGGCCGCGCCCACTGGCCGGCCTTCGCCGACACCGTCCCCACCTGGCCCCTCGCCCTGTGGATCGCGGCGAGCAACATGTTCACCGCCTACGGCGCCGACCACCGCAGGCTGCGCCGGATGGTCGCGCCGGCCTTCAGCGCCCGCCGCATCCAGGCCATGCGACCGGCCGTGGAAGCAATCATCACCGGCCTCCTCGACGACCTCGAAACCCTGCCCGTCGAAGAGAGCGTCGACCTGCGCGACCAGCTCGCCCACCCGCTGCCGATCGCAGTGATCGGCCAACTCATGGGCGTCCCCGAGAACCAGCGCCAAGGCTTCCGCTCCATGGTCGACGGTGTCTTCGCCACGACCCTCACCACCGAGCAGGCCGCTGCCAACACCGCCGCCCTGTACGGGGCCCTCGACCATCTGATCGCGGCCAAACGCGCCCGGCCCGGCGACGACCTGACCTCCGTGCTCATCACGGCCCGCGACGACGAGGGCGACGGCGGCGGCTTCGCGGACGAAGAACTGCGCGACACGCTCCTGCTGATGATCAGTGCCGGGTACGAGACCACCGTCAACGTCATCGACCAGGCGATCACCGCCCTGCTGACCGACCCGGAGCAGCTCCGCCACCTCCGTGCCGGCCGTGCCGACTGGAGCGACGTCGTCGAGGAGACCTTGCGGCACGAGCCCGCCGTCAAGCACCTGCCCCTGCGCTACGCCCTCACGGACATCCCCCTGCCCGACGGACAGACCATCGCCGCGGGCGAAGCGATCCTCGCCTCCTACGCCGCCGCCAACCGCCATCCCGACTGGCACGGCGAATCCGCCGACCGCTTCGACATCATCCGCCCCACGAAGGACCACCTGGCCTTCGGTCACGGCGTGCATTTCTGTCTCGGTGCCCCACTAGCCCGCCTCGAAGTCGCCATTGCCCTGCAGCAGCTGTTCGACCGGTTCCCCGACATTCGCCTCGCCGTCCCCGCGACCGAACTGCAGCCGCTGCCTTCGCTGATCAGCAACGGACACCAGGCCCTGCCCGTGCACCTGCGCCCGGCCTCACGCTGAGGCCGAACCAACCAGGAAGACCGTCATGACCACCGCCCCGATCACTCCGCTCACTCCGGCCGAGCGACGTGTCGCCGACCATCTCGTCCACAGCCTGGAGCCCCGCGTCGTCGCCCGCGATGCCCGCATCGCCCCGGCCGACGTACGCGCCGAGGTCGACACACTGCTCGTCCAAACGGGAGCCGACGACGCCACCCGGCTCGTAGTGCCGGCCCACGTCTGGGCTTCCTGGGAGCCGACCGAGAGGCAACGATCCCGGCAGAGGCACGCCGGTGAGCACACCCTGCACTCCTGACCTGAGCCCGAGCGCCGAAAAGCAGGCCCCGAGCGACCGCCGACGCGGTTCCGTCTACGAGGCGCGGCTGTTGGACATTGCTTGACCTCCACCTTCCAGACGGCAGAGAGGCAGCAGATTCATCGGTCGCTCGGGCGGTGCCGGCATCCCGTCGCCTTCGGGCGGTCCGCCGCTCGAACCTCATTCGTCACAGGGGTTTCGAGCGTCGGCGATTCGGCCATTCCGGGCCACCGCCCAGGGGCGGCGTAGCGGGCCCAGGGCCGTACAGACCGTGCTGCGCAAGGGGTCCACGCCGTCCGGAATCGAGCGCGTTCGAATCCCGATCAGCGTCGTTAAGCCGTGCACCGCCGAGCCATCCAGGTACGGCACCGACCTCATGGAGGGACCGGGTGACTGTGACTGCCGCCTCGACCGAAACTCCCGAGACACCTCCCCCGCCACCGCCTGCCACCATCAGCTTCGAGGGCAAGTTCGGCCAGAACCCGCTGGAGGACGCCGGCTTCGGGGCGATGTGCCGACGCCTGCCCTCCGTACTGGCCCACACCGCGCGCAAGGCGTGGGCCGTCGACAGGACCGGCTCCGTACTCCTCCTCGTATGCCAGGTACTCACCGGCATCGCCGCCGCTGTCGTCCTGGCCTCCACCGCCCGCGCCATGACGCACGTCCTCGGCAGCGGCACCGTTTCCGAACGTCTGCACGGCGCGGTCCCCGCCTTGATCGTGGTGACCCTGGCCGCGGGCACCGGCCGGATCTGCGGCCTCCTGTCCTCGTACGCGGACGGACGCATCACGCCGCTGTTGACCACCGAAGCCGACGTGGCGCTCGTCTCCGCCGTGCTGCGTGTGGAGTCGTCCGCCTATGGGAGAGAGGGTTTCTCCGACCAGCAGGAGGCGGCCGAGATCGGGGTCACCCGCACCCGCCTGACGGTGCAGGACGCACAGCGGTTCATGTCCGCCCTGATCCGCATGATCGCCGCCGGCGGGGTCATCACCGCACTGCATCCGCTGATGCTGCCGGTGCTCCTCCTGGCCGTGCTGCCCGCGGGCGTGGGAGCCGTGCTGTCGGCCCGTGTCGACTACCGCACGCACTTCCTCAACCTCGGCGACCGCAACGTACGGGCCATGATGCGCAGCTGGGCCACCCACTCCCGCTTCGGCGACGAGATCCGCGCCAACGGCATGACCGGCTACCAGATCTACTGGTACCAGGCCCTGTCCGACCGCATCGACCGACGCACCCTCGAAGCGGCGCCGCAGATGCTGCGCATCCAGTTGTCCGCCGGCGCCCTGGGCGGCTTCTTCCTGATGTGCACCTGGGCCACCCTCGCCGGCCTCTCCCTCGCCGGCCGCATCGCCCTGCCCGTCGCGGCCACCGCGGTGGTCGCCGTCCAGACCGCGCTCGCCGCGCTCTCCCAGGTCGTCATCAACGGCGCCGCCCTGTTCCACACCTCGCTCTACCTCGCCGACATGCGGGCATTCCTCGGCCTCGCTCACGAACACGCCCCGAAGCGGGGTGAGCTGACGATCCCGGAGCGCGTCGACGAGATCCGTATCGAGGAGGCCGTCTACCACTACCCCGGCAAGGAGGATCCGGCCGTCGCGGGGATCTCCCTGACCCTGCGCCGCGGCGAGATCCTGGCCGTCGTCGGCGCGAATGGTTCCGGCAAGTCCACCTTGACCAGACTCATCACCGGGATCGTGCTCGCCGACAAGGGGCGCGTCCTGTGGGACGGCGTCGATCTCGCCGACGCCGACCCCGACGCCGTGTGGAGCCGCACCTCACTGGTTCCGCAGAACTTCGCATGCTGGCCGTTGCGGGCCCGCGAGAACATCACCCTGGGCCAGCCCCGCACCCACGACGACGAGCCGGTGTGGGACGCCATCGACGCCGTCGGCATGCGCGAGGAGATCGAGAAGCTGCCCCGCCGACTCGACACCCTTCTGGCCCGGGAGTTGTTCGGCGGCGCCGAACTGTCGGGCGGCCAGTGGCAGCGGCTCGTGTGTGGCCGAAGCCGTCTGGAAACAACGCGTTGCTTCGCGGGCCCCGTGATCGTTGATCTTGTATGGCCATATCCCAGTCGATACCCCAACAACTGGCGTC
>NZ_JBFAKH010000099.1:0-24121 GCF_040655635.1 Streptomyces sp. NPDC050388 | reverse complement strand
CCTACCAGGGGCTTCACTCATGTCTGACGCCGAGTCGCCATCCCGCCGTCCGGCATCATCACGCACCGCAACCGTCACGTTGCCGAGAAGGCTTCATTGCCCCTTTGACCCGTATCTCGGCGACACCCCCTGGAAGACCAGCTGTCCGGCCCGGTCGGGCAGGAAGTCGACGACGGGACCGGCCGCGTCGCCGATCACGAAGGACACGACGACGATGAACGGGATCAGCACGGACAGCGTGGCCACCCCGCTGCGCAGCAGGGTCGTGAGGCCCGCGGCGAACAGGGCCATCAGCATGAGGTAGACACCGCAGCCCACGACCCCGCGCACCTGTTCGCCCCCGGTGAGACCGTCCGCCAGGGAGCCCAGTCCCGCGCGTGCCGCGAGGAGCGCGGCGAGGGCGGTCAGCAGCCCGGCGACGAGCGCCGGTACGGCGATCGCCACCACCTTGGCGGCGAACCAGCGGCCGCGCTGCGGAACCGCCGCCAGCGAGACGCGCAGGGCGCCGTTCTGGAACTCCGCCGACACGGCCATGGTTCCTCGGTGCGCCGACTCGCGGCCGAGTACGGCGACGACGGCGGCAATCGCGCGGCGCGGGACGTGCTGGCGCGGGCGCGGCTGACCGAGCGCGAGGCGGAGGTGCTGCGGCTGATGGCCCGGGGGCTGTCGAACGCGGAGATCGCCGCCCGGCTGGTGGTGGGCACGGAGACGGTGAAGTCGCATGTGAGCGCCGTGCTGGCGAAGCTCGGGGCGCGCGACCGCACGCAGGCGGTGATCGCGGCGTACGAGTCGGAGTTCGTGGCGCCGGGATGAGCCGCCTCCCTGGGCGGGCCGGGGCGGCTGCCCGCGGGCGGACCGCGAGGTTCCGCCCGGAGGTCGCCGGGGTGTGCCGCACCGAGTACCATCCGGCCCACACGCGCACGAGCTGGGAGGACGGACGGTGAGTCGGCTGACCGGCGGGGATCCCTCGCTGTTGCGGAGGATCAACTCCGCGGTGGTGCTGCACGCGTTGCGGGCCACGGACTGCGCGACGCTGACCGAGGTCACCAGGGTGACGGGGTTGTCACGGCCCACCGTCGAGGGCGTCGTGGAGGGCCTGATCGAGGCGGGTCTCGTCGTGGAGGCGGCGGCCGAGGAGGGGGCGGCGCGGCGGCAGGGGCGGCCGGCCCGGAGGTTCCGGTTCCGGGCCGAGGCCGGGCATCTCCTGGGCCTGGAGATCGGGCCGCACCGGGTGGCCGCGCTGCTGGCCGATCTGGACGGCCGGGTGATCGGCGTCCAGGCCAAGGAGGTCGGTGAACGGGTCGACGCCGACGGGCGGTTGGAGCGGCTGCGCGCCGCCGTCGCCGAGTTGCTGCGCCGGGCCGGGGTGCCGCGCGACTCGCTGCGGGCCGTGGGCGTGGGGACGCCCGGGATCGTCGAGGCGGACGGCACGGTACGGCTGGGCACGGCGCTGCCCGGGTGGACGGGGCTGGGGCTGGGCGAGCGGCTGAGCCGGTCCTTCCCGTGCCCGGTGCTGGTCGAGAACGACGCCAACGCGGCGGTCGTGGCCGAACATTGGAAGGGCGTCGCCACCGGAACCGACGACGTGGTGTTCGTGCTGGCCGGGCTGAGTCCCGGCGCCGGTTCACTGATCGGGGGGCGGCTGCACCGGGGGTACGGCGGGGCGGCCGGCGAGATCGGGGCGCTGCATCTGCTGGGCCGCGGGGCGACCCCCGAGAAGTTGCTGTCCACCACGGACGAGCCGCTGCACCCGCTCGACGAGCAGGCGGTGGCCGAGGTCTTCGCCCAGGCCCGCGAGGGCGACAAGCGGGCCCGCGCGGCCATGGACCGCTTCATCCAGCGGCTGGTCCACGACGTGGCGGCGCTGGTGCTGGCCCTCGACCCGGAACTCGTCGTGATCGGCGGCTGGGCGGCGGGGCTGGACGGGGTCCTGGAGCCGCTGCGGCGTGAACTGGCCCGCTACTGCCTGCGTCCGCCGAAGGTCGCGCTGTCCCGTCTCGGGGAGGCGGCGGTGGCGACGGGCGCGGTGCGGCTCGCCCTGGACCATGTGGAAGAGCAACTCTTCGCCGTGGAAGGCACGGTGACGGCCCGCCGGTAGGCGGTGGCCGGGCGGTCCCGTCACCGGCCTCGCCCCGCCCGCACCCGGAACGCCCGGAAGCGCGGTGGTCAGGAAGCGCGGCGTTCGGGACCGTGGTCGATCTCCACTCCTCCGGAGTCGCCGAAGGTCAGCCGGCAGGTGTCCGCGCGGTAGGTGGCCACGGAGAGCGCGGAGACCCGGCCCCGGGCGATGAAGCGGGTGGTGACGACGAGGACGGGCGCGCCCGGCAGCCGGTCCAGCTCCCTGGCCTCGTCCGCGCGGGCGGAGCCGAGCTCCACCGCGTTCTCGTGCCGCTCCAGCTCCAGGTGGCGCAGTTCCCGCAGTACGGCACGCGCGCGTGCCGCACCGGACGGGGCGTCGATGGCGGAGAGGCCGGGCACCGAGACCGCCGGGACGTACAGCAGTTCGGTGGCGACGGGCCGGCCCCGGGACACCCGGGACCGCCGAACGGTGTGCACGGGCTCGTCCCGGCCGGTCACCAGGGCCTCGCTGACGGCCGCGGGCGGCACCTCGAGTGCGCAGTCCAGGGTCTGCCAGGCGTCGTCGGGCCCGCCCGGCCAGGCGTGCTGCGCCGTACCGACGGCCACACCCATGCGCGGCGGGGCGACGGTGGTGCCCACACCGCGGCGGCGCTCCAGCCTGCCTTCCAGTTCCAGCTGCTCCAGTGCCTGGCGCAGGGTGGCGCGGGCCACGCCGAAGCGGGCGGCGAGGTCGCGCTCGTTGGGCAGGATCTCGCCCACGGAGAACTCCGAGTCCAGCGCCTCGCTGAGCACGGTCCTGAGGTGCCAGTACTTCGGTTCCGGCACCGTGTCCAACTGCGTGGTCCCCACCCTGTCCTCCGCGATCGTCAGGTCCGGTGGCGTTTTCGCGCCCTTGTTTATTAAAGGTTGTTTCACTTATCTGCGACCATATGGTGGCCTCCACCCTTGGTCAATACCAATCGGACATGACGAGGGGGCCCACGCCGGATGACGCGGGCTCCGTCGCCGGGTGACCGAACCCCTACCGAACCCCTACCGGGCCGCCACCAGCGAACGCAGCTTGTCGGGGTTGCGGATGACGTAGATCGCCCGGACGTGCCCGTCGGCGACGTCCAGCTGGACGACGGAGTCGGGCGCGCCGCCGACGAGGAGCAGCGCCGCGGGACCTCCGTTGAGTTCCAGGAAGCGGGCCGAGAAGTCGCCCCGGAGGCTCTTGCGGGCGACGCCGAGCACGAAGCGGCCCACCTTGTCGGCGGTCTCCAGGACGCGCAGCGCGGCGGAGACCTTGCCGCCGCTGTCGCTGACGAGACGCACGTCGGGGGCGAGCAGTTCCAGGAGTCCCTCCAGATCACCGCCGCCGGCCGCCGCCAGGAACCGCTCGGTCAGTTCGCGGCGCCGGGCGGGGTCGACCTCGTAGCGCGGACGCCGGTCCTCGACGTGCCTGCGGGCCCGCACGGCGAGCTGACGCACCGCCGGTTCGCCGCGGTCGAGCATGGCGGCGATGTCGGCGTAGGGGTAGCCGAACGCCTCGCGCAGGACGAACACCGCGCGCTCCAGCGGGGACAGGGACTCCATGACGACCAGGACGGCGAGCGAGACCGAGTCGGCGAGCACCGCCTGTTCGGCGGTGTCCGGGGCGGTGTCGCCGAAGTCGGTGGCATACGGCTCGGGCAGCCACGGGCCGACGTACGTCTCGCCCCGCGCCTTGATCTGACGCAGCCGGTCGATGGCCAGGCGGGTGGTGACACGTACCAGGTAGGCGCGCGGCTCGCGGACATCGGCCCGGCCCCCGCCCGCCCAGCGCAGCCACGCCTCCTGAACCACGTCCTCGGCGTCGGCCACCCGGCCGAGCATGCGGTAGGCCACCCCCTGGAGGACGGGACGGTGCTCTTCGAAGGCATCGGTCACGGTGTCGGTGCTCACCTCCCCATCCCAACCGACCTGTACGGCCCGTGTCCAGGCGGATTCGGGCGCCTCGCGGAGCCGGAGCCCGGAACCGGGCCCGGGGGCTACCCGCCGGTAGTAATTGCTGACAAGCTGTCTACGACGTTCAGGCGGCGTCAGACGGCGTCCCACCGCGAGTCCCAGACGAGGAGCACCTTCATGTCCGCGACCGTCTCGTTCGAGGTCACCTCTCCGCACGGCCCGCAGACCGTGACCCTCTCCTACGCGCGCGTGGGCCGCGGCGAACCGCTGCTCCTGCTGCACGGCATCGGTCACCACCGTCAGGCCTGGGACCCGGTCGTGGACATCCTCGCCACCGAGCGCGAGGTGATCGCCGTGGACCTGCCCGGCTTCGGCGCCTCCCCGGCGCTGCCGGACGGCCTCGCCCACGACCTGCCCACCATGAACGCCGCCCTGGGCGCCCTGTGCGAGGAGCTGGGGCTCGACCGGCCGCATGTCGCGGGCAACTCGCTCGGCGGGCTTCTGGCGCTGGAGCTCGGCCGCCAGAACCTCGTACGGTCCGTCACCGCGCTGTCCCCCGCCGGGTTCTGGACGCAGGCCGAGCGGCGCTACGCCTTCGGCGTACTGATCGGGATGCGGCGCGTCGCGGAGCGGATGCCGCTGCCGCTGGTCGAGCGGCTCGCCCGCTCGGCGGCCGGGCGAGCGGTGCTGACCAGCACCGTCTACGCCCGTCCGGGACGCCGTTCGCCCGAGGCGGTGGTCGCCGAGACGCTCGCGCTGGCCGGTGCCACCGGCTTCACCGAGACGCTCCGGGCGGGCACCGCGGTGCGGTTCACCGACGATGTGCCCGGCGTCCCGGTCACCGTCGCCTGGGGCGTCCGCGACCGGCTGCTCATCCCCCGCCAGGGGGTCCGCGCCAAGCGGGTGATTCCCCGGGCGCGGCTGATCCGGCTGCCCGGCTGCGGCCACGTCCCCATGAACGACGACCCGGCACTGGTCGCCCGCGTCCTCCTCGACGGCAGCCGCTGAACGGCGCGGCGGGGAGTTCCAGGACGACACCGTGCTCCCCACCGGACAACTGCGGTCGGGACCGATCGATCCGCGAAGCGACAAGGGGGCGATAAGCCCCATAAGAACTCTTTACTCATCAGTCACGGCGTGTTGGCGGCCGCGAAACACGATTCCTTCACAGTGGCCGCATGAGCCGAGACATGTCCGACGTGACGCACACCCGGCACGGCCGTCCCGCGCAGGGACAGCCGGAGGGGGGACCGACCACACGCTTCACGGCGGCGTTCCACAGTTGGTGGGCACGCCGCCACGGTCACGCCCCGCCGGCACCCGATGCCGACGGGGTCTCGGAAAACCGGCCGCCGAAGAGCGCCCTGTGGCGGATGCGGACGACGGTACGTGACGAACCGGGCGCGCTGGCCGCCCTGTGCACGGCGCTGGCCGAGCACAGGGTCGACATCCTGAGCCTGCAGACGCACCCGCTGGGCGAGGCCACGGTCGACGAGTTCCTGCTGCGCGCCCCGGCCGACCTGACCGCCACCGGTCTCACGACGGCGGTGACGGGCGCCGGGGGCACGGACACCTGGACCGAGCGGGCCGACGCCCACGATCTGGTGGACGCCCCGACCCGGATGCTGGAACTCGCCGCGCGCACGGCCCTGGACGGCGCGGAACTTCCGCTGGCACTACGGCAGTTGCTGGGGCGGTGCACGATCCGTTCACTGCCTGCCGCCCCGGGCGGCGGACGGTCGGCGCCGGAGGGCGTCCCGGTGGAGGGGACCCTGGAGGACACCGTGATGCGACTGCGCGCCCCGGAGGGCGGCGTGCTCACCGTGGAGCGACCGCATCTGCCCTTCACGCCCACCGAGTTCGCCCGAGCACGGGCCCTGGTGGAGCTGGACGCCCGGCTCGGCCCCCGGGTCCCGCGCGGCCAGGACGTCCTCACCCTCCCCGAGGGCAGCGACATCACCGTGGGCCGGGCGGACACCGGCGACCTGGAGGCGGCGCGGGCGATGCACGAGCGGTGCTCGCCCGAGACCCTGCGCCGGCGGTATCACGGACCGGTCGGCGACGCGGACCGCTACCTGAATCACCTGCTCGGTCCCCGCTTCGGCCGTACGCTCGCCGTACGGACCGCCTCCGGCCGCATCGTCGGCCTCGGTCACCTGCTGTGGGACGGCGACGAGACCGAGGTGGCACTGCTCGTCGAGGACGCCTGGCAGCGCCGGGGCCTCGGCACCGAGCTCCTGACCCGGCTGGTGTCGATGGCCACCGAGGCGGGGTGCGCCCATGTCTACGCCGTGACGCAGGCGTCCAACACCGGGATGGTCGCCGCGATGCGCGGGCTGGGCCTGCCCCTCGACTACCAGGTCGAGGAGAGCACCCTCGTCGTCACCGCGCGCCTGGACCCGGCACGGGCCCGCCACGCGCAGGAGGAGCGGGAGCACGGCTCACGGACCGGCCGCCGGTAGTGGACCACCGCACCACCGGCCCCGTGACGCGGGACGCCTGACGTGGGACACCTGGGGCGGGACAAAACGGTCCGGCGGTGTCCGCCGGACCGTTCGGCATCCGCGCGGGGCACAGCCCGCGCTCAGTTCTGAGCGGGCACCCCCGGCCGGCCGGCCGTCCCACGCGTGCGGATGTCCTCCGGTACCCCGGCCCGCTCCCCCAGCGCACCGTTCAGGTCCGCCCACAGGTCCTCGACGTCCTCCAGGCCGACCGACAGCCGCAGCAGCCGGTCGCTCACTCCCGCGTCCCTGCGGTCGTCGGCGTCGACGATGCGGTGGCTGATGGACGCCGGGTGCTGGATGAGGGTGTCCACGCTGCCGAGGCTCACCGCCGGGGTGATGAGCCGTACCCCGCCGATCACCTCGTGCGGGTCCCCCTGCACCTCGAAGGAGACCATCGCCCCGCCGATGCGCGGGTAGTGCACACGGGCCACGCGCGGATCGGCGGCGAGCCGACGGGCGAGTTCGGCGGCGTTGGCCGACGCGGCCCGGACGCGTACCGGAAGCGTCGACAGGCCCCGCAGCAGCAGATAGCCCGCCAGCGGATGCAGCACGCCACCGGTCGCGAACCGTATCTGCCGCAGCCGTCCCGCGAACTCCTCGTCGCAGGCCACCACGCCGGCCAGTACGTCGCCGTGCCCGCCGAGGTACTTGGTGGCGCTGTGCAGCACCAGCCGCGCCCCGTGCCCGGCCGGGCGCTGGAGGACCGGGGTGGCGAAGGTGTTGTCGACGAGCAGCGGCACCGAGCCGCAGGCGTGGGCGACGGCCCGCAGATCGACCTCGGCGAGGGTCGGGTTGGCCGGCGACTCCACCAGGACCAGACCGGTGTCCGGGCGCAGCGCGTCGGCGACCCCGGCCGGGTCGGTCCACGTCACCTCGGAGCCGAGCAACCCGGCGGTCAGCAGGTGGTCGCTGCACCCGTACAGGGGGCGTACGGCGACGACGTGGCGCAGGCCCATGGAGCCGCGCACCAGCAGGACGGCGCTGAGCGCGGCCATGCCGCTGGCGAACGCGACCGCGGCCTCGGTGCCCTCCAGGCGGGCCAGGGCGGTCTCGAAGCGGGCGACGGTCGGGTTGCCGAGCCGCCCGTAGACGGGCGGGCCGTCCGGTTCCGCGCCGGTGGCGGCGAAGGAGTCGATGCGGGCGGCCTCACCGCGGCTGTCGTACGAGGGGTAGGTGGTGGACAGGTCGATCGGCGGGGCGTGCAGTCCCTGCCGGGCGAGGTCGTCCCGGCCGGCGTGCACGGCCTCGGTGGCGAGTGCTCTCGTGCTGCTGCGCGTGTCCGCGCGTACGTCCTTGTCCCAGTCCATGGACCGAAGGGTGAACACAGGAGGGGCTGTCGGCGGTGATCCCCGTGCTACGTTCGGCCCATGGCTGAATCCGTCGTACTGGATCCGGTGGACCTGCGTCTGCTGGGGTTGCTGCAGAACGACGCCCGGACGACGTACCGGGACCTCGCCGCGCAGGTCGGGGTCGCGCCGTCGACCTGCCTGGACCGGGTGACCCGGCTGCGGCGCTCCGGCGTGATCCTCGGGCACCGGCTGAAACTGGACCCGGCCAAGCTGGGGCGGGGACTTCAGGCGCTGCTGTCGGTGCAGGTCAGGCCGCACCGGCGGGAGCTGGTGGGACCGTTCGTGGAGCGGATCAGGGCACTGCCGGAGTCGCTGACCGTCTTCCATCTGACCGGACCGGACGACTATCTGATCCATGTCGCGGTCGCGGACATGACGGATCTGCAGCGGCTGGTGCTGGACGGGTTCACGTCGCGGCGGGAGGTCGCGCGCGTGGAGACCCGGCTGATCTTCCAGCAGTGGGACTGCGGTCCGTTGCTGCCGCCTTCGCCCTCGGCTCAAACCGGGTGACGGGCGGCGGGCCGCGTACCAGGATGGTCCGCATGTCACAGACCAACAGCCCACTGCCCCGCGAGGTCGCCGACGCCTACGTCGACGAGCTCATCGCCCTCGACCCGGTCACCGGTACGTATCTCGGCGTGCAGGAGAGTTCCAGCCGTCTGCCCGACCTCTCGCCCGCGGGCCAGGCTGCGCTCGCGGAACTCCAGCGGGCCACGCTCGCCCGGCTCGACGAGGCCGAGTCCCGGCCCGGCGCGGACAGCGGCATCGAGCGCCGCTGCGCCCGGCTGCTGCGGGAGCGGCTCACCGCGGAGATCGCCGTGTACGAGGCCGACGAGGGGCTGCGTTCGGTCGGCAACCTGGGCACGGTGGCCCACTCGGTGCGCGAGGTGTTCACCGTGACACCGACGGAGACCGAGGAGGACTGGGCGGCGGTCGCCGAGCGACTGCGCGCGGTGCCGGCCGCGCTGGCGGGCTACCGGGAGTCCCTCGCACTCGGCCTGGAGCGCAAGCTGTACGCGGCTCCGCGTCCGACCGCCGCGTTCGTCGGGCAGCTCACCGAGTGGGCGGACACCGGCGAGGGCCGCGGCTGGTTCGAGGACTTCGCCGCGGCGGGGCCCGACGCGCTGCGCGCCGAGCTGGACGAGGCGGCCCGCGCCGCGACCGCGGCCGTGGTGGAGCTGCGGGACTGGATGCGCGACGTGTACGCGCCGGCGATCGAGGGCGCCCCGGAGACCGTGGGCAGGGAGCGGTACGCCCGCTGGGCCCGGTACTTCAACGGCACCGACCTCGACCTGGACGAGGCGTACGCCTACGGCTGGGCCGAGTACCACCGGCTGCTCGGCGAGATGAGGAAGGAGGCCGAGAAGATCCTGCCGGGTGCCGAGACGCCGTGGGTGGCGCTCGCGCACCTCGACGAGCACGGTCGTCACATCGAGGGCGTCGACGAGGTCCGCGAGTGGCTGCAGGGCCTGATGGACCGGGCGATCGAGTCCCTGGACGGCACCCACTTCGAACTCGCCGAGCGGGTACGGAAGGTGGAGTCGCGGATCGCCCCGCCGGGCAGCGCGGCGGCACCGTACTACACGCCTCCGTCGGAGGACTTCTCGCGGCCGGGCCGCACCTGGCTGCCGACCATGGGACTGACCCGTTTCCCGGTCTACGACCTGGTGTCGACCTGGTACCACGAGGGCGTCCCCGGCCACCACCTCCAGCTGGCGCAGTGGGCGCACGTGGCCGAGGACCTGTCCCGCTACCAGGCCTCCGTGGGCATGGTGAGCGCCAACGCCGAGGGCTGGGCGCTGTACGCGGAGCGGCTGATGGACGAGCTCGGGTTCCTCGCGGACGCGGAGGAGCGGCTGGGTTACCTGGACGCGCAGATGATGCGGGCCGCCCGGGTCATCGTGGACATCGGCATGCACCTGGAGCTCGAGATCCCGGCTGACTCGCCGTTCCACCCGGGTGAGCGCTGGACGCCGGAGCTGGCCGAGGAGTTCTTCGGGGCGCACAGCAGCCGTCCCGCGGACTTCGTGGAGAGCGAGCTGACCCGCTATCTGACGATTCCCGGCCAGGCCATCGGATACAAGCTCGGCGAGCGGGCCTGGCTGCTCGGCCGGGAGAACGCCCGCAAGCGGCACGGCGACGCCTTCGACCCCAAGGCGTGGCACATGGCGGCGCTGTCCCAGGGCTCGCTGGGCCTGGACGACCTGGTGGACGAACTGTCGGCGCTGTGAGCCGGGCCGTCAACGCCGAAAGCCGCCCTCTGAGTCGATGACCTGCCCCGTGACCCAGCCCGCCTCATCCGTGGCCAGCCACGCGATGAGGCGGGCGGGGTCGTCGGGCATCCCCCACCGCCCGCCGGGGAAGCGTGCGGCGACGGCCTCGTAGGCGTCGCCGGTCAGGTAGTCCGTGTCCACCGGACCGGGGTTGACGGTGTTGACCGTGACGGCGTGCTCGGCGAGCGTGGTCGCCAGGGAGCGGGTGATCGAGGCGAGCGCGCCCTTCTGCAGGGCATAGGCGATCTCACCGGGCATGCCGCCGGCGATGTCCTGCCCGGAGGTCATCATCACCACGCGTCCGCCCGGCGTGCGCGGTGGCAGGGCGGCCCGGTGCCGGGCGTGGGCCTGGACGAGCAGCAGCACCGAGCGGGCGTCGACGGCCCAGTGCGCGTCGAGCATGGCGGCGTCGACGGTGTCGAGGTCGCCGTCGGAGCCGCTGAGAGCGTGGTTGGCGACGAGGATGTCCAGCCGTCCGCCGAGTGCGTCGGTGACCCGGTCGAGGAGTTCGGCGGGCACGGCCGGGTCAAAGAGATCGCCCGGTCCGGCGGCCACCCGCGCCGAGGGGTCGCCGAGGGCCTCCCGTACGGAGGCGATCACGTCCTCGGTGCGGTCGGCGCCCCAGGGCATGGCGGCGTCGTGCGGGACGTGATGGTGGAGGTAGACGCTCGCTCCGTGGGCGGCGAGACGGCGGGCGACCGCGTGTCCGATGCCGCCGCTTCGGCTGGACCCGGTGACCAGGGCGGTCCGGCCGCGCAGGGGCAGTGGGTCACGGCGGAGGGCTTCGGGGGCGGGGTGCGGGAGCTTGGGCATGATCGCCCATGATGAGGGGCGCAGGCGGTCGGCGCACGTGGATATCCCTGCCGGGTCAGGGCCGTGGAGTCGCCCACCGGGAGGAGTCGACGGGGCCGTCCGCCCCGCGGGCCCGGTCGTGGTCGGAGGCTGTCTCCTCGCCGTCGGCGCCCGTCCGGAACGGCAGCACCGTCTCCGGCACCGCCATGAGGGGGCCGCCGCCCGATTCCACCGGTGTGCCCACGGGTTCGGCTCAGGTGACGCCGTGCTGCCGCAGCGTCGAGCCCGACCGGCCCTTCACCACTTCGAGTTGGGCGTGGACCCGGCGGCGCAGGTCGGCGACATGGCTGACGATGCCCACGCTGCGGTCACGTTCGCGCAGGGAGTCCAGGACGTCCAGGACCTCGTCGAGCGTCTGGTCGTCGAGGCTGCCGAAGCCCTCGTCGATGAAGAGGGTGTCCAGCCGGACCCCGCCGGCCTCGTCGGTGACGACGTCGGCGAGTCCGAGCGCGAGGGCGAGCGAGGCGAAGAAGGTCTCGCCGCCCGAGAGGGTCGCGGTGTCCCGCTCCCGGCCGGTCCACGCGTCCACGACATGCAGTCCGAGGCCGCTGCGCCCGCGTCCGGTGCGGTCGTCGGAGTGCACCAGGGTGTAGCGGCCGGAGGACATGCGGTGCAGCCGGGCGGTCGCCGCGGCGGCGACCTGCTCCAGGCGGGCGGCCAGGACGTAGGACTCCAGGCGCATCCTGCGTTCGTTGTCGGCCGAGGTGCCCGCGGTGAGGCCTGCCAGGCGGGCCACCCGGTCGTACTCCTCGCGCAGCGGCGCCAGTCGGCGCGCCGAGGCGGTGGCCCGCGCGGAGAGCCGGTCGAGTTCGGCGCAGCGGCGGGCGGCGGCATCGCGTGCGGAGGCCGCCTCGCGCGTCCTGCGGTCCGCGTCCTCGGCGGTGCGCTGTGCGGCGGTGAGGTCGGCGGGGGGCTGCTGGGCGGCGGCCGCGGTGCCCGGCTCGGCGAGCACCGCGCGTACGGCGGCCTCCTCCTGCTGCCAGGCCTCCAGCCGGTCCCGCAGTTCGCGGTGGGCGGTCGCGTCGAGAAGTGCCTCGGCCGCCGCCCGCGGGGTGGCGAAGCCGGCCCGGAAGGCGGCGTCGGCGAGCCGGCCGTCGGCCTCCTTGAGCCGCTGTGCGGTGCCTTCGGCGACGCGGGCGGCGTCGGCGGCGTCGGTGAACTGTGCGGCGCGGCGCTCCAGTTGCGCGGCGCGCGCGGCCACGCTGTCCGCGTCGCTCCGCGCCTGCGTCAACTCCTTCTCCAGCGCGGCCTGTTCATGGTCCAGCCGCTCCCGGTGGCCCGCCCGGGCAGCGGTCCGGACCGCCGCCTCCCGCTGGGCGGCGACGCGTCGTTCACGTTCCTGTTCCGCCTGGCGCAGCTGTTCCTGGGCGGAGTGCAGAACGGAGGCGGCATCCCGGGCCTGCACGTACCGCCGTTCCAACTCCTCCACTTCTTGGGCGAGGTGAGCGGTCGACGTGTCCCCCGCCTCCGCTCCGGCGGCGGCCAGCGCCTCACGTACGGCGCCGAGGCGGCCTTCCTGGTCGGTCCGGTGCTCCTCGGCGCTCTGGTGGGCGGCCAGGGCCCGCTCCTCCGCCTCGCGGTCGACATGGCCTGCGACCTTGCGGGCGGGGGCGGGGTGTTCGGTGGCCCCGCAGACGGCGCAGGGGGCGCCGTCGGTGAGGCCCGCGGCGAGTTCGGCGGCGATGCCGGCCAGCCGCTGTTCCTTGAGGTCGAGCCAGTGCTGTTTGGCCTCGAGTGCCCGTTCCCTGGCCGCGCGGGCCTGTTCGGCGGCGTTCCTGGCGTCCTCGGCCAGCTGGTCCCGCAGCCGTGCGGCGGTCAACCGCTTGTGCGCGGGGTCGCGTTGCACGGCGAGCTCACCGGCCCGGGTCGCGGCCTCCTGTGCGGACTCGACACGGGCCTGGAGGCCGGTGCGGGTCTCCTCCCAGCCGGTGAGCCACGCCTCGGACTCGTCGAGCACGTCGTCGTCGGCACGCTCCTGGCGGTCCAGGTCGGCCCGCTCCTCGAGGAGTTCCGTGAGCCGCCGCTCGGCGCGGCGGGCCGACTCCAGCCCGCCCAGCTCCTCCGTGGTCCGGCGTGCGGCGGCCGCGAGCCCGGCCGCACCCGCGTCCCTGAGGGCCGGGGGCAGCAGGGCGCGGGCACTCGCCTCGGCGTCGGCCGCCCGCCGGTGTTCGGCGTCGGCGGAGTCCCGCAGTTCCAGGGCTGGGGCGACCGTCTCGGCCTTCCGGGACCGGTCCAGGCGCGACTGCGCCTCCTGCCGGGCGTCGGCCCGCTCCGCCAGCCGTGCCGCGCGCTGCCGTGCCTCGGCGAACCGCCGCTGCAGCCGGTCCCGTTCGCGTACGTCGTCCAGTGACCGGTCGGCGGCGGCCTGGGCGGACTCGGCCGCGGCGAGGCGGCAGTGGGCGACGGTGAGCTGTTCGCGGGCGGTGCTGCGGGCCACGGCGGCCGCGCTCAACACGCTTTCGGCCAGCCCCGGTTCGCCCGGCACGAGGTCTGCCGACTCCATGGCCCCGCCCGCGGCCTGCTGCATCCGGTGCGCGTCGGCGAGCAGTTCGGCGTCGCCGTCCCGCACCCGGGACTCGGTGGCACGGCGGCGTTCGGCCAGGTGCTTCTCCATGTCGGCGAAACGGCGGGTGTCGAAGAGCCGGCCGAGCAGTTTGCCGCGCGCCTCCGCGTCGGCGCGCAGGAAACGCGCGAAGTCGCCCTGGGGCAGCAGGACGACCTGGCAGAACTGCTCCCGGCTCATGCCGAGGAGCTGGGTGATCTCCTCGCCGATCTCCTGGTGGGAGCGGCTGAGGTCCTTCCAGGACCGGCTCGCCGGATCGTATGCGCGCAGCCGGCTCTGCGCCTTGTCGAGTGTCGTGCCGGTGCCGCGCTTCTTCGGACGCTGCCAGGGCGGCTGCCGGGTGACTTCCAGCCGACGGCCGGCGACGGTGAGTTCGAGGGTGACCCCCGTGCGGGTGGCGGGGGCGGCGTGGTCGCTGCGCAGCGTCATGCCCTGCCCGCTCTGCCGGGCCCCGGGGACGGAGCCGTACAGCGCGTAGCAGACGGCGTCGAGTATCGAGGTCTTGCCGGCACCGGTGGGGCCGTGCAGCAGGAAGAGGCCCGCGGTGGAGAGTTCGTCGAAGTCGACGGTCAGTGAGCCGCCGAAGGGGCCGAAGGCGGTGATGTCGAGCCGGTGCAACCTCACCGCGCCACCTCGTTCACGGCCTCGGCGGCGCGGACCGCGTCGACGGTGTCCCACAGGACGACCCGCTCGTGCTCGTCGGGGCCGGTGCCGCGCACATGGGCGACGAAGTCTTCGGCGATCTGCTGGTCGTCGCGGCCGGCGAGGCGCCGGGCGTAGGACACCGCCGGATCGTCGGGCGCGCGTTCGGGTTCGAAGACGAGGCTCAGGATGTGCGGGAAGCGTTCGGTGAGCCGGGCCATGGGGTCGGCGGGGCGGGCCGGGTCGGTGAGCGTGGCCTCGACCCACGCATCCCGGTGCCGCGCGAGGGCGGGGTCGGCGAGCAGTTCCTCCAGGGTGCCGCGGATCCGGGCGAGGGCACGCGGCACCGGGCAGTCGAGCCGCTCGGCGGTGACCGTTCCGTCGGCGGCCAGGTCGACGAGCCACATGCTCTTGCGGTGATCCGCCTCCGAGAAGGAGTAGGGCAGCGGAGAGCCGGAGTAGCGCACCCGCTCGGTGATGGTCTGGCAGCCGTGCAGATGGCCGAGCGCCACGTAGTCGACACCGTCGAACACTCCGGCGGGCACGGCGGCGACCCCGCCGACGGTGATGTCCCGCTCACTGTCGCTCGGTGCGCCGCCGGTGACGAAGGCATGCGCGAGGACCACGGACCGGGTGCCGCGCGGGCGGGCGGCGAGGTCGGCGCGGACCCGGTCCATGGCGGCCGCGAGCACTGCCCCGTGGCCTGCCTTCTCCACTCCGAACTCGTCCTTGACCAGCGCCGGTTCCAGATAGGGCAGCCCGTAGAAGGCGACCTCCCCGTGCGCGTCGGACAGCATCACGGGGGTGCCGCTCGTCGAGGGGTCGGTCCGCAGGTGGATGCCCGCGCGCCCGATGAGTCCGGCACCGACGCCGAGACGGCGGGCCGAGTCGTGGTTCCCGGAGATCATCACGGTCGGCACACCGAGGCCGGCGAGGCGGTGCAGGGCGTCGTCGAACAGCTCCACCGCGGCGAGCGGCGGCACCGCACGGTCGTACACGTCTCCCGACACGACCACCGCGTCGACGGCGTGCTCGCGCACGGTCGTCACCAGGTGGCCGATGAACTCGGCCTGGGCACCGAGCATGCCGACCCGGTGGAACGACCGGCCGAGGTGCCAGTCGGAAGTGTGCAGAATTTTCATGAAATCACTCTGACCTGCACGTTTCCTCCTGACGGCTTCAAGAACCAGCACCAACCGGCACGGGCTCCCGGTCAGCAACCACCACGCTAACGCCTATGTGTCGCCGATCCACCCTGGGTTACGGTTCACGCCCACTCCCCAGCAGAAAATTGCCGCACATGTCCATAGCGATATTGATTGACGATTCCTCAGGTATGGCTCGGAAGGCCCACGAATGAGCTGCCCAGAGGTGCGCGGAGGAGGCGTGACAGCTTACGGGTGGTCGCTGCGTACGCTTCCCGGCACGGGCGACGTGGGCGGGCTGCGCGAGCGCAAGAAGCGACAGCGGCGACGCAGCCGCTCGTACTGCCGGGCGGTTCCCACCGTCGGCGCGCACCCGCCGACGAACTGGAGCAGATCGTCCGGGACGTGCGCACCGGGAACCCCCCTATGCCGTGGGACGCGAACGCGTCCGTACCCGCATCGTCCGCGCCGTTCAGCAACAGGCCGAGCGCCGCGGCGCCCCCCTCACCAACGCCTGGGTACAGAGGGTCTCCCGGGCACGCCCGGTCACTCTTCTGCGATCTCCTGGGCGCCGCCGCGGCGTGGGCCGTGCGCGGCGTTGTCCGGCCAGTCGGGCAGGTCGGCAGCGTAGGCCCGGCCCCGGGGTGCGGTCGCTCCCCGGCGACGAGTTGCCGCTCGTGTCCCCGAAGCGGCCGGGCAGGAGATCCACGCGGGTTCCGGCGCCCCGGGGCCCCGCACCGCCCCGGGCCACAGGTCCCTGCTTCGGGGTCACTGCTTCTCGGAGCGCACGATCACCACCGGGCAGCTCGCATGCTGGGACACGTGCTGGCTGACGGAGCCGAGCAGGGCGCGCGCGAATCCGCCCCTGCCCCGGCTTCCGACGACCAGGACCTCGGCTCCTTCGGCGGCCCGCAGCAGGACCTCGGCGGGATTGCCGTGCACCACATGGGTCCGGACCGAGTCGGCCGTGTCCGCGCCGAGCACGTCGGTCAGCTCCCGGCCCATCTTCTGCCGGGTCTCGTCCTCGTCGACGTCCACGTCCACGGCGGGCGCCGACCAGCCGTACAGGCCCGGCAGCTCCCACACCGCGACCGCGTCCACGGTGCCGCCGACGAGACCGGCGTAGCGCACGGCCCAGCGTAGCGCCTCGTACGAGGACGGCGACCCGTCGACACCGACCACCACCCGACGTTCGGAGGTGTCCTTGTCCATGCGTCCCACCTCTCCTTCGGCGTACCCGCCCACCGGGCCGGTACGCCCCTGCCCTCCACGCTGCGGGAGCCCTCGCCACACTGCCAGAGATGCGCACCCGGCGGCATGACGGACGGCGGTGCGCCGTCCGTGCGCAAAGCGAGCCACCCAGCCGGATGCCACGCCCTCACGCATTCAGCCAAGGGCCGGCGGGTCGGAGCATGTCGCGACGTGCCCCCTGCTGTTCGGGCACGACCGCGACCGGGCACTGCGTTCGTCACGGGCCTCCTCCAGCGGATGCTGAGGGCCGCAGCCGGGTGCGGTCGTGTTCAGGGCTTGGTGGGAGGGCCGGTGTACCGGACGACCAGCGCTCCCCGTGGGCCGACCGCTCACCGAGGATCTTCCGGGGTCCGGGTGCGGCTGGGGTGAGGGTGTGCTTGTGGTGCTGGTCGAGGGCGCCCTCCAGGAAGTCTCCGGCTCGAGGGCGGAGATCGAGCAGAGCGATGCCCCGCGGTGTTCACGGTGTACGACGGCGGGTAGTACCTGCGGCACCCGCGGCGGTCGGCCTGCCGCCGCCCAGGCCCTGACCAGGCAGGTACAGGAGCCGGACGGGGAAGTGCGCTCCTCACCCGGGTTGCTCACCTCACCCGCGCGTACTCGCCATCGCCCGGTCCGGCCGGCTACGCGCTGCACTCCTGGATTCCCGACGGGGAGCACCGTGACGGGCCCTGGGCGTGGCGGGCCGGGGCCGGGCGAGGAACATGAGGGCCATGCGGCCCTGGATCCGCCCGACGAATCGTCGGATCCTGGACGCGAGGCGAGGAAAGTACTCACGCGGCCGGGCGGGTGGCATCGTTCCCGGCTGCTCCCCGCCGCGAACCCGCCGACGGTGAGGACTGCCATGAGTCACGTCAACCGCGCCGACCACTCCCGGCGGGCCGGCGCGGAGAAGTCGGGACCCGGACTTGCCTCGGCACAGACGGCGACGTCCTGGCTCGAACCCGCTCTCCTGGCCGTCACGGCCTCGGCGCTGACGGCGGGGGGCATTCTCTGGCTGCTGGGCGACACCGACGCCGCCGACCTGTGCTGGGCGCTGGGCACGGCTTCCGCCGTCGCCCCCGCGGTCGGCTGGGTGCTGGTCGCGCTGCGGCGCGGTCACGCCGGCGTGGACCTCATCGCGGTCCTGGCACTCGGCGGCACCCTGGCCGTCGGCGAGTATCTCGCCGGGGCACTGATCGCGCTGATGCTGGCCACCGGCCGCGCGCTGGAGGCCGCCGCCCAGCGGCGTGCCTCCCACGACCTGCGTGCGCTGCTCGCGCACGCGCCCCGCACCGCCCGCCGGCGCACCGGCACCGAGGTCCGCCCGGTCCCCCTCGCAGAGGTCGCCGTGGGGGACCTGCTCGTCGTCGGCGCGGGCGAGGTCGTTCCGGTCGACGGGCAGGTGGTGGGCCCGGCGGCCGTCCTCGACGAGTCGGTGCTCACGGGCGAGTCGGCGCCGGTGGAGCGGGTGCCCGGGCAGACCGTGCGCAGCGGAGTCGTCAACGCGGGCGGAGCCTTCGAAGTGCGGGCCACGGCGACCGAGCAGGACAGTACCTACGCCGGGATCGTGCGGCTGGCCCGGCAGGCGGGCGCGGAGGCGGCCCCCGTCGTCCGCCTGGCCGACCGCTACGCAGCATGGTTCCTGCCCCTCTCGGTGGCGGTCGCAGGGCTGGCCTGGCTGTTCAGCGGCTCCGCGGTGCGGGCCGTCGCCGTGCTGGTGGTCGCCACCCCCTGCCCGCTGCTGCTCGCCGCCCCGGTGGCGATCGTCTCCGGGCTGTCCCGGGCGTCCCGGCTGGGTGTGGTGGTCCGGGACGGAGGCGCCCTGGAGCGCCTGGGACGGGCCCGGACGCTGCTGCTCGACAAGACCGGCACCCTCACCGGCGGTCACCCACGCGTTCTCGACGTGACCGCGGGCCCCGGCTGGAAACCCGCCGAGGTGCTGCGGCTGGCGGCCGGCGTCGACCAGTACTCACCACACGTCCTGGCCCACGCCATCGTCGAAGCGGCCCGTGAGCGCGGGCTGGAGCCGTCGGTGGCGACGGACGTGTCGGAGGAGGCCGGCCGGGGCGCGCACGGCGTGGTCGAGGGCCACAGGACGACCGTCGGCCGCCTGGAGCCCGGTACGCCGGTCCCGGACTGGGCGCGGGCGGCGGAGAACCGGGCACTGTTGGACGGCGCCGCTGTCGCCTGGCTCACCGTCGACGACGGGCCCGTGGGGGCCGTCCTGCTGCGCGATCCGCTGCGGCACGACGCGCCGCGGACCCTGCGGCGGCTGCGTACGGCAGGCATCCGGCGGATCGTGATGCTCACCGGCGACCGGCCCGAGCCCGCCCGCGAGCTCGCCGCCGTCCTCGGACTCGACGACGTACGGGCCGAACTGACCCCGGCGGACAAGGTGACCGAGGTCCGCGCGGAACGCCGACACGCCGTCACCGTCATGGTCGGCGACGGTGTGAACGACGCGCCCGCGCTCGCCGCCGCGGACGTCGGCGTGGCGATGGGGGCACGGGGCTCCACCGCATCCTCCGAGGCCGCGGACATCGTCCTCACCACCGACCGCGTGGACCGGCTGGCCGACGCCACGTCGATCGCCGTACGGGCGCGCCGCATCGCCGTGCAGAGCGCCCTCGGCGGCATGCTGCTGTCCCTGGCGGCCATGGCCGCGGCCGCCATGGGACTGCTGCCGCCGGCGGTCGGCGCCCTGCTGCAGGAGGGAATCGACGTGGCGGTCATCCTCAACGCGCTGCGTGCCCTGCACGTGGGCCAAGGGGCCCGGCCCGCCCTGGAACCCGCCGCCGAGGCCCTGATCCACCGCTTCGCGGCCGAGCACGAGGACCTGCAGGACGTGTTGCAGGCCGTGCGCGACGCGGCGGCCAGGCTCTCGGCTCCCGGCCAGGACGCGCAGGCCCTGGAGTCGGTGCGCGAGGTGAACCGACTGCTCACCGAGCGGCTGCTGCCGCACGAGTACGCCGAGGAGCACCAGCTCTATCCGGCTCTCGAACCCACACTCGGCGGCCCCGAGACGACGGCGACCATGAGCCGCGCCCACGCCGAGATCGAACGGCTCTCCGGGCGGGTGGCCACCCACGTGGCACTCGCCGAAGCGCAGGGCGCACTGAAGTCCGAGCAGCTCGAGGACCTGCGCGCCTGCCTGTACGGTCTGCACACCGTGCTGCGGCTGCACTTCACGCAGGAGGAGGAGAACTACTTCTCCCTGGCTCCCTGATCGGTACGCCTTTCCCACGAAGGAGCGTTCGCGCTGTCCCTGACCGTGGGCATGGCCCCCGGTCGACCCATGAGCCGGCCTCGGCCGGTCAGTGGTGGGCGGGCGGACACTGATCAGCAGTTCCTGTTACCGGCCCGGCGGGATGTCCGTGTCGGTCCACGGTGTGGGACTCCGTACCCACGGTGCCCATCCCTCGGTCGGCGTCGTCGGCGTCGCGTCCATCCAAGTCCGCCGCGCCCCTGCCGCCCGGCCGGCGGCTTGGACTCCGGCGGGCTCATGACGGCACCTCGAGCTTCTCCCGTCGGCGACGCCGATCAGCTCGTCGGCAGCTGGAGTGTGCAGGTCTCTCCGGGAGCGATGGTGACGGCCCGGTCCGCCAGGACCACGCGGACCGGCGATTCCTCCGAGTCCGGTACGCCGAGCTCCAGCTGCCCGCTGTGGCGCCGCAGGCTGACGCCCCAGTGCCCGCGGTAGCGCAGGGAGAACCCGTACTCGGACAGCGCCGGAAGCGGCACCGGGTCGAGCCACAGGGCGTCCTCGCGGGTCTCCAGTCCCGTCAGTCCGCGCTGGACGAGGTCGAGGGTCCCCGCCATGGCGCCGAGGTGGATGCCTTCGCCGGTCGTGCCGCCCTGGAGGTCGGCGACGTCCGACTCGAGGGCCTCATGGAAGTACTGCCATGCCTCCGCCCGTCTGACCCGGACGAGGACCCAGCCGTGGACGAGTTCGCTGAGGGTGGAGCCGTGACTGGTGCGCCGGAGGTAGTAGTCGACGGTCCTGCGCCAGATCGCGTCGTCCATCGCGTACCCCAGCCGCCGGAACAACCGCTGCAGTTCCGTGGGCGAGAAGAGGTAGCCGAGCATGAGGACGTCGGCCTGCTTGGAGGCCTTGTAGCGGTTGACCGAGTCGCCCTCGGCCTCGAGGATCCGGTCCAGTCTGCGGATGCTGTCGTACCGCGCGCGGTAGCCGTCCCAGTCCAGTTCGGCGAGGTCGCCGTAGCCCTCGAACTGGCTGATGACGCCCTGGTGGTACGGCACCCGCAACCGCCGGGACACCTCCTCCCATCTCAAGAGCTCGTCACGGTCCAGGCACACGTGCTCGAACAGCTCCTCCCGGCCCCACGCGGGAAGCCGCCGTACGAGGTCCAGGGCGCGGGTGATGACCCAGGCGGCGGTGACATTGGTGTACGTGTTGTCGTCCAGGCCGGGCCGGGAGGCGCCCGGGTAACCGTCGTGGTACTCGTCGGGGCCGACCACCCCACGGATGCGGTAACGGCCCGACTCCGGGTCGTGGACCGCCGTGTCCGCCCAGAAGCGGGCGATCTGCAGCAGCATCTCCGCGCCCTTGGTGTGCAGGAACTCCGTGTCGCCGCTGGCCTCGCAGTACTGCCACACGTTGTAGGCGATCGCCGAGCCGACGTGGTGCTGGAGCCGGGAGTGATCCGGTAGCCACCGGCCCGAACGGGGGTTGAGGTGCAGTTGCTGGGTCTCCTCACGGCCGTCGCTGCCGGACTGCCACGGGTACATCGCCCCGGCCCGGCCGGCCGCGGCCGCCGCGCGACAGGCCTGCGGCAGACGCCGGTGGCGGTAGGTCAGCAGTGCCCGGGAGACCTCCGGGAAGTGCAGGTTCAGATACGGCATCACGAACAGCTCGTCCCAGAAGACGTGCCCCCGGTAGGCCTCGCCGTGCAGCCCCCGGGCAGGCACCCCCACGTCCAGGTCCGCGGTGTGCGGCGACAGCGTCTGCAGCACGTGGAACAGGTGCAGGCGCAGGATGTGGCCTGCCTCGCCGGGCACCCGGATCTCCGCGCGCCGCCACAGCCGCTCCCATGCGGCGACGTGGGATTCCAGGAGCGTGGAGAAGTCCGGGGCGCCGGCCACGCGGTCGACGGCCGCCTCGAGCGGGTCGGCGATCGCCGTGTCGCGGGAGGTGTGCAGCGCCACGGTCTTCTCGACCTCGACGGGCCGGCACGGAGCGATCGGGATCACCAGGCGGTGGACCGCGCGGCGCCGGTCGGGACGCAGCTGTGAGGAGGACGAGGGCGGCTCCACGACGACGCTCCGGGCGGCCATGGCGATCCCGATGTCCGAAGCGCTGGTCCGGCAGCGCAGCCACACCGTTCCGGGCTCCTGCACTCCGGTCCGTACGCGGGCCAGGTGGTGCCGGTTGAGAGACCGGTAACGGTGGACGTTGGCGTTGATCACATCGCCGTCGAGGGCGGACTCGACCTCGACATCCCCCGACCAGTCCTCGGCGGTGAGCACCGTCCGCAGCGCCGCCAGATGCGGGTCCCCCATGTGCACCAGGCGGATCTGTTCCACCCGGAGCGTTCCTGCGGCGTCGTCCCGGTAGCGCGAGGTGCGGATGAGCACGGCCCGGCGCAGGTCCAGGACCTGCCGGTGGTCGAGCAGGGCTGTGGAGTCCGGGATGAGCCACGGCCCCCATGCCCCTCCCTGGCAACGCAGACGGAAGCGCAGCAGCAGCCAGTTCGGAAGGTTGACCATGTCCTCGTTGACCACCTGGCGCCCCGCCACGGTCGACTCGAGGCGGTTGTAACACCCGGCCGCGTAGGTCCCCGGGCAGTGCACCAGGCCCGCCCTGCACTCGGGCGCCGCGCCACGGGTGGCGAAGTAGCCGTTGCCGAGCGTGCAGAGCGATTCCCGCAACCGCTCGGCGGCAGGGTCGTATCCCTCGTACTCCCACGTCCACTCCGACATCAACCGCCCTCGCATCTCTCCTTGCCGGATCGTGCAGGAGCGCGACGCCCCTTGGGCTCAGCCCCGTTGCGGAACGATGGCGACCGGGCACTCGGCGTGGTGCAGCAAGGTGTGGGCGGCCCTGCCGAGTTGGAGACCGAAGTGGCCGTGCCTCCGCAGGGCTCCGACGACGATCAGGTCGGCCTCGGCCGATGCCTCCAGAAGGGCCTTGTGGGCGGGGCCCTCAACCGGTCGGCGGCGTACGTCGACGTCCGGGTGCTCCCGTACCGCTTCGCGCAACGCCTCGGCAAGGCCGGCCGACGCCCGTTCCTCGGGCGCGGGCATGCCGTCGTCCACGTTCCGGGGGGTCGCGTGCTCAGGAGCCGGACTGCGCCAGGCCCGCACGGCTTCCAGGGCTGAGCCGCGCACCTCGGCCTCGCGGAAGGCGAACCGCACCGCACCCGGACCGTGGGGCAGGCCGCCCACCCCGACCACCACCCGTCCGAAGGCCCCCTGCCGGTTCCGTTCCCCGCCACGGACCACGATGACCGGGCACATCGCGCGAGCGGCCACCGCGAGACCGACCGACCCCAGCATCAGCCCGGCCAACTCGCCGCGCCCGCGTGAGCCCATGACCAGGGACCACGCCTCGTTTCCGGCTGCCAGCAGCGCCGACACGGGGTCGTCGGGGAGCACGTCGCTCGACACCTTGACCTCCGGGCGGCGCTGCCGGGCGCGTTCGGCTCCGGAGGCGGCGATGTGTTGGGCAAGGACGGCTTCGGCGGGACGCTCACGTCCGAAGGACGGGACGCTGCCTTCGTACCGCTCCCACAGCGAGGCATGGACCAACCGTAGAGGCAGCCCGTGCCGCGCCGCTTCCTCCACCGCCCAGTCCACCGCCGCGAGGCTGGAATCCGAACCGTCGACCCCTACCACCAGTGGGAGTTCCATGGTCACCACCGCCTTCCTGTCCTGCCGCTCACGAGACTCCCTGCACATACCGTCGCACCGCCTACGGCCCGCCGCGACCTCCGAACCCGGCTCCCAAGGGCTCGTCCGCGCCTCGCACGCGCACGACGTCGTCGCGGGCGGGGTCCACGTCCAGTGCCCTGGCGGGCGGTCCGTCCATGACGATGTCGACCCACCACAGCGGGGGCACGGCCGAGACGTGCTCTGACGACGAGCACGGACAGGTACCGCCCTTTCCGCAGAAGTCGGCCGGTCCAGAGGAATCAGGGCGAGTGCCCGCCCGAAGGCGGGGCGTCCCCTCGGAGGACGGCCAGCCGGCGCCGGTACTCGTCCTCGTCGATCTCCCCGCGGGCGAACCTCTCAGCGAGGACCTGTTCCGCGGCGGGGCGGTCCACGGGCGGGTGCGGAGGACCGGGAGCCCGGCCGAGGGCCCGGACGACGAGCACCCCGACGGTGATCAGCAGCGCCCAGACCAGGACCGCGCCCAGCGACATGGCGAACCAGCCCCAGCCGTTCATGCCGTGGCCGTTCCAGTACGTCATCACGGACCACTTCCTCCCGGCGTGCCGTCAGTCGTGCGGCACGATCGCCACCGGACAGCCGACGCGGTGGATCACGGCATGGGTGACCGGGCCGGTGCGCGGCATCCCCCGGCGGCCGGTGAGCCGGT